>DWXO01000068.1 GCA_019119165.1 Candidatus Flavonifractor intestinigallinarum
CGAGACCGATCCCGGCTTCAAGGGCGACACCGCCACCAACGTGACCAAGCCCGCCACCCTGGAGACCGGCGCCGAGATCAAGGTGCCCCTGTTCATCAACCCCGGCGACAAGATCAAGATCGACACCCGTACCGGCGAGTACCTGGAGCGCTGCAAAGCCTAAGTAGACAATTTGTAAGGCCCTTCGTGGCTGACTGCTGAAGAAAAGGAGACGCATTATGACGATTTCTGAGAAGGTCGCGTACCTGAAGGGCCTGGCTGAGGGCCTGAATATCGACACCGAGAAGTCCAAGGAGGGCAAGCTCCTCAACGTGATCATCGGCATCCTGGAGGAGATCGGGATGTCCATCGAGGATCTGGAGGAGAACACCGTGGCTCTGGGCGAGGAGATCGACGCCATCTCCGACGACCTGGCCGACGTGGAGAAGGCCGTCTATGAGGACGAGGACGACGAGGATGACGAGGATGACGACGACGATTGCTGCTACGGCGACGACGACTTCTTCGAGACCGAGTGCCCCAACTGCGGCGAGACTCTGGTGATCGACGAGTCCGTTCTGGACGAGGGCGTGATCCAGTGCCCCAGCTGCAAGCAGAAGTTCGCTCTGGACCTGTCCGACGACTGCTGCTGCGGCGATGAGGGCGAGGATGACTGCGGCTGTGGCTGCGGCTGCGAGGACCACGACCACGAGGACTAAGTTCCACTGTATATGGGGAGCGCTGCGGAGATTCCGCGGCGCTCCTTTTTTGACTTTGTTGGATGTTTTCTCTTATGGCCACAAAACCGGTGGGATTTTGGTGAAAATGGCGGGGAAAGTCTCTTGCGTCTGCCGCTGTCAGCGTAGTATAATGGGCACGGAATTAGATTAGATTAACTCTGAGAACTGCGGATGGGATAAGATGAAAGTACAAGAGACACAGACACATAAAACCCTGGAGGAAGTCCAGCCCGGAGAAAAGGGCACCATCCTCCAGGTGGGCAACGACAGAGGACCGGTGAAGCGCCGGCTGGTGGACATGGGCCTCACCCCCGGCACCCAGGTCATGGTGCGGAAGGTGGCCCCCTTCGGCGACCCGGTGGAGCTCAACCTGCGGGGCTACGAGCTGTCCCTGCGGAAGGCGGACGCCGCCCAGATCCTTATCGCCACCGGCGAGGAGGGGGAGCGGAAGGCCCAGGCCAGGAAAAAGCGCATGGGCATGGTGCAGCACCTGCCCGATGAGGAGACTATCCGCCGGATGGACGCCGACCACGCCCATGAGGCGGCGGCCCACGGCGGCGTGCCCGACTACGCCAGCCACGACACCCGGGAGATGAAGCTGGCCCTGGTGGGCAATCCAAACTGCGGCAAGACCACCCTCTTTAACGCCCTTACCGGCTCCAACCAGTATGTGGGCAACTGGCCCGGTGTGACGGTGGAGAAGAAGGAGGGTAAAGCGGAGGTGGACGGGAAGGCCGTCACCGTGGTGGACCTGCCCGGCATCTACTCCCTGTCTCCCTACTCCATGGAGGAGATCGTGGCCCGGGACTTTATTGTGGGAGAGCGTCCCGATGCCATCATCGACATCATTGATGCCACTAACATCGAGCGTAATCTCTACCTCACCGCTCAGCTGCTGGAGCTGGAGCGGCCCATGGTCATTGCCCTGAACTTTATGGACGAGGTGGAGAAGCACGGGGACAAGATCGACGTGGACCGGCTGTCCAAAGAGCTGGGAGTGCCGGTGATCCCCATTACCGCCCGGTCGGGCAAGAACATCCAGAAGCTGCTGGAGGTGGCCCACCACCAGATGCACGTTGGGGTCACCGTGGAGCCGGACGACCTGTACGACGACTTCACCCACCAGATCCACCACAAGATGGGCGAGCTCATCCACGACAAGGCCTACGCCGCCCACATCCCCGCCCACTGGGCCTCCATCAAGCTCATTGAGGGGGACGATCTGGTGGAGAAGGCCCTGGGCCTGAACGGGGTGGAGAAGGCCGCCCTGGAGCGGGTTTGTCAGGAGTACGAGAGCGCCTATGAGCTGGGCGACCGGGAGACCCTTATCGCCGACGCCCGCTATCAGTTTATCCAGAGGGTGGTGGACAGCTGTGTGCGCCGGGGCCGTCCCCTGGGTACGCCAACCCTGTCCGACCGGATCGACGCCATTGTGACCCACAAATTCTTTGCCATTCCAACCTTCCTGCTGATGATGCTGGCCATGTTTGCCCTCACCTTCGGTCCCGGCCAGATACTGGCCGACGGGGTGGATACCCTGATCGGCGGCTACTTTGCCGACTGGGTGCGGGGTGTGCTGGCCGCTGCCGGTACCGCCCCCTGGGTGGAGGCCCTGCTGGTGGACGGCGTGATCGCCGGTGTGGGCGGCGTGCTTACCTTCCTGCCCCAGATCGCCATTCTGTTCCTCTTCCTGTCCTTCCTGGAGGACTCGGGCTATATGGCCCGGGCGGCCTTCATCATGGACCGGCTGCTGCGGCGCTTCGGCCTTAGCGGCAAAGCCTTTATCCCCATGCTGATGGGCTTTGGCTGTACGGTGCCCGCCGTCATGGGCGCCCGCACCATGGAGAACGAGAAGGACCGCCGCATGACCATTATGCTGGTGCCCTTCATGTCCTGCTCCGCCCGGCTGCCGGTGTACGGCCTGCTTACCGCCGCCTTCTTCCCCCGGTACGGCGGGCTGGTGGTGTTCTCCCTTTATCTGCTGGGCCTGATTTTTGCCATTCTCTCCGGCATCCTGCTGAAGAAGCTGGTGTTCAAGGGAGAGCCCGCCGCCTTTGTGCTGGAGCTGCCCCCCTACCGGCTGCCCACCCTGAAGAACATCGCCCTCCATGTGTGGGAGAAGGTGAAGGGATTCCTCATCAAGGCGGGTACCCTGATCCTGGCCATGAGCGTGCTGCTGTGGTTCCTCCGGACCTTCGGCTTTGAGGGCGGCGCCTTCGGCATGGTGTCCAACGAGGAATATTCCATCCTGGGCGTCATTGGCTCCTTCCTGGCTCCCCTCTTCGCGCCGCTGGGCTTCGGTACCTGGCAGGCGGCGGTGGCCCTCCTCTCCGGCCTCATCGCCAAGGAGATGGTGGTGTCCTCCATGAGTATGTTCTACGGCTTTTCCGTCACCGCCAGTGGCACCGCTATCGCCGCCGCCCTGGGTGGGACCTTCCAGAGCCCTCTGGCGGCCTACTCCTTCCTGGTGTTCGTGCTGCTCTATGTGCCCTGCGTGGCGGCGGTGTCCACCATCCGTAAGGAGATGAACTCTGCCAAGTGGACCCTGGCCTCCATCTGCTGGCAGCTGGGGGCGGCCTGGCTGGGCTCCTTCCTGGTCTACCAGATCGGCTCTTTGTTTTTGGGGTAACGCTATGTTGAAATACCTGATCTACGCCGGGGTGGCCGTTCTCATTCTCTGGGCGGCGGTCTACCTCATCTATCGCTTCCATCAGAATTTGAAAGGCAAGCGGGGGTGCGACTGCGGCGGCTGCTCCAGCTGCCCCCACACCTACTGCCGCCACCGGAAAGCGCCGTAAGGAGGGGCTTGGTATGGATCAAAAACTGGAACAGCTCCAGAAGTGGATCGACGAGAGTGAGAACATCGTCTTTTTCGGCGGGGCTGGGGTGTCCACCGAGAGCGGCATCCCTGATTTCCGCAGCGTGGACGGCCTGTATAACCAGCAGTACCAGTATCCCCCGGAGACCATCCTGAGCCACACCTTCTTCCAGAAGAATCCGGAGGAGTTCTACCGCTTCTACCACAACAAGATGCTCTTTCCCGAAGCCAAGCCCAACGCCGCCCATTTGAAGCTGGCGGAGCTGGAGCGGGCGGGCAAGCTGAAAGCGGTGGTGACCCAGAACATTGACGGGCTTCACCAGGCTGCGGGCAGCGTCAACGTCTACGAGCTCCACGGCTCGGTCCACCGCAACTACTGCATGAAGTGCCGTCAGTTCTACGACTTGGACTTCATGATGGAGCAGGGGGGAGTGCCCCACTGTCCGGTGTGCGGCGGCATGATCAAGCCCGATGTGGTGCTCTATGAGGAGTCCCTGGACCAGGAGACCATCGAGGCTGCTGTGTTGGCCATTTCCCGGGCGGATATGCTCATCATCGGCGGCACCTCCCTGGCGGTGTATCCGGCGGCGGGGCTTATCCGCTATTACCGGGGGAACAAGCTGACCCTCATCAACAAGAGCCCCACGCCCTACGACAAGGAGGCCGACCTGGTGATTGCCGGTCCCATCGGGGAGATCCTGGGCGGGATACGCGTATAAACCATAAAAAGGACCTGCTCCGGCAGGTCCTTTTTTCCTTGTCAACCGCCATCCTTCCCGGTATAATGAAGGCACTACGGAAGGGGAGGCCGGCCCTATGTTCGACTTTACACAGATCAGCCGCTATCGGGAGAACAACCGCCTGGAGGCCAAGCTGGCCACCGGAGGTCTGCCCCACAGCATCTGGGAGACCTACTCCGCCTTTGCCAACAGCTACGGCGGGGTGATCCTGCTGGGGGTGGAGGAGCTGCCCGACCACAGCTTGCGGGTACAGGGCCTGCTGGACCCCCAGGGCATGGTGGAGGAGTTCATTGCCGGGCTGGACGATCCGGCAGTGGTCAGCCTTAACATCCTCCAGGAGGAGGACATCCAGATCCTCCATGTGGACGGCGGGGATATTGTGGCCATTACCGTGCCTATGGCGGAACAGGATCAGCGGCCGGTGTATATCGGGGGCAACCTCCGCCGGGGGTCCTACCGCCGCAGCGGAGACGGGGATTACCACTGTACCCAGGCGGAGCTGAACGCCATGCTGGGCGGACGGTCCCACTGAGTGCTTTTTGAGGGCAAAAAGCCCGATGCAACCGGAAGTTTACAGGAAAAAACCCAAACGCAACTGCAAATTGGTTTCAGTTGCGCTTGGGTTTTGATATGTTGTAGCCACCTTGAGAGGAGGCAGAGACCATGAGTTTTGGGACGAATTTACAATTTCTGAGGGACCGGGCCGGGATGACCCAGGAGGGACTGGCCGAGGCCCTTCAGGTATCCCGGCAGTCGGTGAGCAAGTGGGAGTCGGATACCAGTTTTCCGGAAATGGAAAAATTGCTGGTGCTGTGCCAGCTGTTCCACACCGATCTGGACACCCTGCTGCGGGGGGATGTGCGGGCCAATTATCAGACCGACGCCGTTGGATACGACCGTTTTATGAACTGGTTCTCCAATTGGATCGCCATGGCGACAGGGCTTATCATCCTGTCGGTGGGGGGCGCGCTGGGGCTCTACGGTGCGGTGGGTATGCCAGAGAATTGGGTGGCGGCGGTGCTCATCTCGGGGATCGCGGTGGCGGTGGCCATCCTGGTGATTGTCGGTATGCGCTATGATCGCTTTGAGAAGGAACACCCGGTCCTTCAGGATTTCTATACCAAAGAGCAGCGGGAGCGGTTCCTGAATCGCTATCCCTTCCTCATCGCTCTGCCTATCGTGGGCTTTTTCCTTGCGGTGGTGTGGCTGATCCTGCTGGGGGACAGTGCGGAGCTGATGGGTGATCGGGCGGAGGCTAAGGTAGCGGCGGTGTTCCTGATCATCATCGCGATTGGCGTGGCGGTGCTGGTATGGGCTGTCCTGCGGAAGGGCAAATATGAGATTGACCAGTGGAACAAGGAGCACGACCCCAGCCCGGAGGCGGTAGCTCAACGGAAGAAGGTGGGCAAGGCGTGCGGGGCCATCATGCTGGCCGCCACCGTGATTTACATGATCCTGGGCTTTGGTTCTATGGCCCTGGAAGGGGACTACGGCGGAAGCTGGGGCTGGGCTTGGGGCTGGATTGTCTATCCCATTGCCGGTGTGACCTGCGGCCTGGTCTCCCACCTGCTGGGAGAAGAGGATGAAACATGAAAAAATGGGGCTGTTGCATCGGTTTGCAACAGCCCCATTTTTACCGGTTACAGGTTGGCATCCAGCACGGCGGTGTAGGCCTGGGGAGGCATAACGCCCACCTTGCGGTCGAACTCCTTGCCGTCCTTCAGGAAGATGACGGTGGGGATGCTCATGACGCCGAAGCGCATGGCCAGGTCGGGCTCGTCGTCCACGTTGACCTTGCCCACCAGGGCCTTGCCCTCGTACTTGCCAGCCAGATCCTCGATCACAGGGGAGAGCATCTTGCAGGGACCGCACCAGGAAGCCCAGAAATCCACCATGGAGATACCGTTGGAAACCGCCTTGTCAAAGGCCTCGTTGGTCAGATGAATGATAGACATAGATAACATCCTTTCTCTGTATGAAACTCAAATAGAATGACTGATATGGTCCACATATTCCGCCGCCCGCAGGCCGGCCACCAGACCCTCGCCCACGGCTTTGGATACCTGGAGGGGGAGGCCGGCGCAGTCGCCGGCGGCAAAGACGCCGGGTACGCTGGTGGCCATGTTCCGATCCACCTGGATATAGCCGTTGTCCAGCACCAGACCGGGGAGCAGATCGGCGGGAGCCACCGAGGGCCGGAGGATGAACACACCCTCGCAGGGAATGGTGGTGCTGCCGGCCCGGAGGGCCTCCACCTTACCCTCGCCGGTGATCTCCACCTTGGGGGCCTTCACAAAGGGAATGTCGGGCCGCAGCCCATCGGGGGCCTTGTCGCTGACATAGGTAACCTTGCACCCCAGCTCCTGGAGGTAGTTGGCCTCCTGAGGGGCGTCGGCGGCCTTACCCACCACAACGACTTCCTTGCCCCGGTAGAGCATCCCGTCGCAGGTGGCGCAGTAGCTGACGCCCCGGCCCAAATACTCCGCCTCGCCGGGGTATTTGTTGGCCCACACTACGCCGGTAGCCAGAATAATGGCCCGGGCCTGCTCCATCTCGGAGCCGATGCTGAGATAGAATGTGTCGCCCATGGGCATGATATTCAATACACGGCCCTCTTTTCGTGCCACGCCCATGCCATCGGCGTGAGCGCGGAACCGTTCCAGCAGTTCCTTGCCGCTGACCTGGGGGAAGCCCAGATAATTGTCGATGCGCGGGGTTTTATAGAGGGGATTATCCCGGTCGTCGCCGCCCACCACCAGCACCGACCGGTTCCGGGCCCGGGCCTGGACAGCGGCCGACAGTCCGGCGGGGCCGCTGCCGATCACTGCGATGTCGTACAATGGTATTCCTCCTCACACTCTCCGAACAGGGCAGCGATCACAGCCGCTGTCTGAGGATCGGAGACTTCATAATAGACCTCGTTGCCCGACCGAGCCGCCTTTACAATACCGGCAGCCTTCAAACGCATCAGGTGCTGGGAGATACAGGACTGGGACTGACCGGTGTTGGCCTCCATGCAGCCAACGTTGCGGCAGCCGCAATGGAGCAGGCCACGGACGATCCGCAGTCGAACGGGATGGGACAGGGCCTTGAGCAGCTCCGCCTTCTCCAGATAGATGGAATCCGTACCTTCCAAGGGATCACCTCCCTGTCTTGATCTATATATTATTATATTCGAATATTATAATATGTCAACCCCTTTTTTCCTACTTTTTTCAGGGACTTTTCGACAGGGTAGGTTGACAGGACTAACTGCTGGTGCTATACTACACCCCAGGGGGGTGTCTGACATGATGGCAGACCAGAAAACAGTTCTCCGGCTGCTGCGTACCGCCCGGGGACAGATCGACGGAATTATAAAAATGGTGGAAGAGAATCGATACTGCATCGATATCTCCCAGCAGCTCATGGCCACGGAGGCCATTCTGAACCGTACCAATAAAGAGATCCTGGCAGCCCACCTCAAGCACTGTGTTCAGGAGGCGGAGACGCCGGAGGAGCGCAGCCAGAAGGTGGACGAATTTATCGGCACGCTGGGCAAGATTTTAAAATAAAGGAGCGTGTTATGAAACAGAAATTTGATGTTACCGGCATGACCTGCGCGGCTTGTTCGGCCCATGTGGAAAAGGCCGTGTGCAAAGTGGCCGGCGTGGACGGGGTCAACGTGAATCTGCTGGGCAACTCCATGGTGGTGGACTACGACGAGGGCGCTACCGACGCCGGTCAGATCATCCATGCGGTGGAGGAGGCGGGCTACGGGGCATCCCTTCCGGCAGTCAAGGGAGCGGCGGCCCAGCCCAGACCGGCCAGCGGAATGGAGGAGGAGGCCGCCGGTATGAAGCGGCGGTTTTTGACCTCCCTGATTTTCCTGGCGCCCCTGTTCTATATCGCGATGGGCCACATGATGGGCTGGCCCCTGCCCGCTTTCTTTCATGATCCGGGCAACGTGTTTGTGGTGGCCCTGATCCAGTTCTTGCTTACCCTGCCCATCATGTATATCAACGATAAGTATTATCGGGTGGGGTTTAAAACTTTGTGGCATCGTTCGCCCAATATGGACTCCCTGATTGCCCTGGGGTCGGCCGCCGCCGTGATCTACGGTGTGGCCGCTCTGTTCCAGATTGCCTGGGGCCTGGGCCACGGGGATCAGGCCCGGGTGGATAAGTGGTCCATGGACCTGTACTTTGAGTCCGCCGGTATGATCCTCACGCTGATCACGCTGGGCAAGTGGCTGGAGACCCGGTCCAAGGGCAAGACCAGCCAGGCCATCACCCGGCTGATGGATCTGGCCCCCAAGACCGCCGCCGTCCAGCGGAACGGGGTGGAGGTGGAGATCCCGGTGGAGGAGGTCATGATGGGCGACCTGGTGGTGGTGCGTCCCGGCGGCCGTATCCCGGTGGATGGAATCGTGGTGGAGGGCAGCTCCTCGGTGGATGAATCCGCCCTCACCGGCGAGTCCCTGCCGGTGGAAAAGGGACCCGGCGACCAGGTGGCAGCCGCCACCATCAACAAATCCGGTTATTTTGTGTTCCGGGCCACCCGGGTGGGGGAGGACACCACCCTGGCTCAGATGATCAAGCTGGTGGAGGAGGCCTCCGCCTCCAAGGCACCTATCGCCAAACTGGCCGACAAGGTGGCCGGGGTCTTTGTGCCGGTGGTGATCGGCATTGCTCTGGTGACGGCGGTGGTGTGGTTTATCCTCACCCAGTCCATTGAGTCGGCCCTCACCGCCGGAGTGGCGGTACTGGTGATCTCCTGCCCCTGCGCTCTGGGCCTGGCCACTCCGGTGGCCATTATGGTGGGCACCGGCAAAGGGGCGGAAAACGGCATCCTTATCAAATCCGCTGAGGCTCTGGAGACCCTCCACACTGTCCGCACCGTAGTGGTGGACAAGACGGGTACCCTGACCCAGGGAAAACCGGCGGTCACCGACTGCATCCCGGCGGCGGGGGTAACGGAGGAGGAGCTGTTGTGCGTGGCGGCCTCCCTGGAGAAGCCCTCGGAGCACCCGCTGGCTGAGGCCATCCTGACCGAGGCGGAGAAGCGAAACATTCCTCTGGCCCCCATCCAGGACTTTGTGGCTCTGTCCGGCCGGGGCGTCCGGGGTACCCTCCACGGTGCTCCCGTGCTGGCGGGCAACCGGGCCATGCTGGAGGAGGCGGGCATTTCCCTGGAGGGCTTTGGCGACAGGGGAGAGGCCCTGGCCCAAGATGGCAAGACGCCGCTGTACTTTGCCGAACATGGCAAGATATTGGGTGTGGTGGCGGTGGCCGATCCCCCCAAGCCCACCAGCGCCGCCGCCGTCCGGGGCTTCCGGGAGCTGGGCATCGATGTGGTCATGCTCACCGGCGACAACCGGCGCACCGCCGAAGCGGTGGGCAGGGAGCTGGGGGTCACCCAGGTCATTGCCGAGGTGCTGCCTCAGGATAAGGAAAAGGTGGTGGCCGATCTCCAGGCCCAGGGGAAGCGGGTGGCCATGATCGGCGACGGCATCAACGACGCCCCCGCCCTGGCCCGGGCCGACGTGGGTATGGCCATCGGTGCGGGCACCGACGTGGCCATCGAGTCGGCCGACGTGGTGCTGATGAAGAGCGACCTGCTGGATGCGGTTACCGCCGTGCGCCTGTCCAAAAAGGTGATCCGCAACATCAAGGAAAACCTGTTCTGGGCCTTCATCTATAATATCATCGGTATCCCGCTGGCCGCCGGGGTGTGGTTCCCCATCACCGGCTGGCAGCTCTCCCCCATGTTCGGCGCCGCCGCCATGAGCCTGAGTTCGGTGTGCGTGGTGTCCAACGCCCTGCGTCTGAAGTTTTTCCGGCCCCTCCATCCCGAGGCGCCGGCGGAGCAAATTGAAATACAGAAAGGAACGAGTACCATGACCAAAACCATGACCATCAACGGAATGATGTGCGCCCACTGCCAGGCCCATGTGGAGAAGGCCCTCAACGCCATCGACGGCGTCACCGCCGCCGTGGATCTGGCCGCCAAGACCGCCACCGTTACTCTGAGTAAGGATGTGGCGGACGAGGTATTGAAGAACGCTGTTACGGAAGCGGGCTACGAAGTGGCCTCCATTGAGTGACAAATTATGGCAAAGGAGCGGCGAATGACCGCTCCTTTGCCTATTTTGTTGGAAGGGGCAGGAAAACAACGTTGAGAATTTGTAAAAATTGAATGGTTTGTGTAAATTATAGGTTGCCCTTTTTTCGGGAACAGAGTATAATAAGACCAAGCTCAGGGAGGAGAAACAACGCCGTTGCACGCCGACCTGGGCGATTTGTGTGATATGAAAGGAAGGTAGATCACATTGAAGAAGTCTAAGAAGCTCCTTGCGCTGCTGCTCTCTCTTGCGATGATCATGGGCCTGGCAGCCTGTGGCGGTGGTGGCGGTACCACCGAGACCACCAGCGGCAACAGTGAGACTCCCGGCAACGTGGAGACCACCCCCGGCAACAGCGAGACCCCCTCCGGCGAGGCCGCCACCGATCCCGACTCCATCCCCGACACCATGACCTCTGAGGACGGCAAGTTCCAGGTGGCCTTCGTTACCGACGTGGGTCAGCTGAAGGACAAGTCCTTCAACCAGGGCACCTTCGACGGCGTGAAGCTGTACGCCGCCGCCAACGGCAAGTCCTACAAGTACTATCAGCCCGCCAACGGCAGCGAGGCTACCGACGATGACCGCTATGACGCCATGAAGGCCGCCGTCGAGGGCGGCGCCGAAGTGGTTGTCTGCGCCGGTTACCTGCAGGAGGCCGCTCTGAAGAAGGCCGCCATCGAGTTCCCCGACGTGCCCTTCGTATTCATCGACGGCTATCCCCTCAGCGATGACAGCGGCAACGTTCTGACCAACGTGGCCGGCATCGCCTTCAAGGAAGAGCAGGCCGGTTATCTGGCCGGCTACGCCGCTGTGAAGGACGGCTTCACCAAGCTGGGCTTCTCCGGCGGCGGCGGCGGCACCAACCCTGCCTGCTGCCGGTTCGGCTACGGCTATGTCCAGGGCGCCAATGACGCCGCCAAGGAACTGGGCACCAATGTGGAGATGAACTACTCCTGGCAGTACGGCGCCACCTTCTCCGGCTCCACCGAGTTGCAGACCATGATCAGCGGCTGGTACGTCAACGGCACTGAGATCGTCTTTGCCTGCGGCGGCTCCATGTTCCAGTCCATCGCTGCCGCCGCCTCCGCCAATGACGGCTACGTCATCGGCGTGGACGTGGACCAGGCCAGCGAGTCCGACTGCGTGGTTACCTCCGCCATGAAGGGCCTGTCCGACGCCGTGCAGTGGGCTGTGGGTCACGTCTATGACGGCACCTTCGACACCATCGGCGGCGCCGCTACCTCTCTGGGCGTGGAGAACAACTCCGTGGCTCTGCCCACCGACAGCGAGTCCTGGCGGTTTGAGACCTTCACCGTCGAGGAGTACGAGACCCTGTATCAGCAGATGCTGGACGGTACCCTGGTGGTGGACAACGTCTACGAGAATCTGGAGACCACTGAGTGGAGCAACCTGACTCTGAACGTCATCTGATCATCAGTCCATCCGGAGGGCGCCCTGCGGAATTCCGCGGGGCGCCCTTTCTTTTTCCCCGGCGGGAGACATGGAATTTGGGAAATAGAACAAATTTCTTGAGTTTCTCCTACCGATATTGTATAATAAAAACAACCAACTCACAGAGGAGGGCGGGATAAGGACTATGGAGACTGAGAACATCATTGAGATGCTCCACATTACCAAGGAATTTCCTGGTATCATCGCCAATGACGACATCACCCTCCAGCTGCGCAAGGGGGAGATCCATGCGCTGCTGGGCGAAAACGGCGCGGGAAAATCCACCCTGATGAGCGTGCTCTTCGGCCTGTACCAGCCGGAGGCGGGCGAGATCCGCAAAAACGGACAGAAGGTAAAGATCAACAACCCCAACGATGCCACGGCCCTGGGCATCGGCATGGTACACCAGCACTTTAAGCTCATCGATGTGTTTACGGTGCTGGACAATATCATTCTGGGCGCCGAAACCACCAAGCTGGGCTTCCTGCAGAAGAAGGAGGCCCGGAAGAAGGTGGAGGAGATCTCCAAAAAGTACGGCCTGAGCGTGGATCTGGACGCCAAGGTGGAGGATATCACCGTCGGTATGCAGCAGCGGGTGGAGATCCTGAAAATGCTCTACCGGGACAATGAGATCCTCATTTTTGACGAGCCCACCGCCGTGCTTACCCCCCAGGAGATCGACGAGCTGATGGCGACGATGAAGGAGTTTGCCAAGGAGGGCAAGAGCATCCTCTTCATCTCTCACAAGCTCAATGAGATCATGGCGGTGGCCGACCGGGTCACCGTACTGCGTAAGGGCAAATATGTGGGCACGGTGGATACCAAGGACACCGACAAACAGTCCCTGTCCAACATGATGGTGGGCCGCCCCGTCCAGCTGCAGGTGGAAAAGACGCCTGCCAAGCCGGGGGATGTGGTGCTGTCGGTTTCCGGCATGACGGTGCCTTCCCACAACCACAAGCGCAACGCGGTCAACAACGTCTCCTTCCAGGTCCGCAAGGGCGAGATCGTCTGTATCGCGGGCATCGACGGCAACGGCCAGACCGAGCTGGTCTACGGCCTGTCCGGACTGGAGAAGTGCAGCGGCGGCTCCATTCAGCTGTGCGGCAAGGAGATCAGCCACTGCTCCATTCACCAGCGGGGAGAGAATATGAGCCATATCCCCGAGGACCGGCACAAGCACGGCCTGGTGCTGGACTTCACGCTGGAACAGAACATGGTGCTCCAACGGTTCCGGGAGCCCCGGTTCCAGCATCTGGGCTTTATCAAGAAGGGCGAGGTGCGCAAGTATGCCGAGACCCTCATCGAGCAGTACGATGTGCGCTCCGGCCAGGGGCCGATAACCATTGCCCGCTCCATGTCCGGCGGCAACCAGCAGAAGGCCATCATCGCCCGGGAAGTGGACCGGAACAAGCCCCTGCTGGTGGCGGTGCAGCCCACCCGCGGCCTGGACGTGGGCGCCATCGAGTATATCCACAAGCAGCTGGTGGCCGAGCGTGACAAGGGCCGGGCGGTCCTGCTGGTCTCCCTGGAGCTGGACGAGGTCATGAGCCTTTCCGACCGCATCCTGGTCATGTACGAGGGTGAGATCGTGGGCGAGCTTGACCCGAAAACCACCACCGTCCAGGAGCTGGGCCTCTATATGGCCGGCGCCAAGCGGACAGAGAAGGAGGGGAAAGGCGCGTGAAAGAGAACGGTATCACCTTGTTGCAGAAAGAGGGTACCAAGTCGGTAATGGCCTCCCTGATCGCCATTCTCATCGGTCTGGCGGTTGGCGCTGTCATCATCCTGATCGTGGGTATCTTCAACCCCAGCCTGGGTATGAAGGGAGCGCTGGAGGGCGTTCAGCTGGTGTTCGGCGGCCTGTTCAGCACCGGACGTGACGCGGCCGGCGCGCTGACCTTCGGCTTCAACTCCACCAACATGGGCAATATGCTCTTCCGGGCCACCCCCCTGATCCTCACCGGTCTCTCGGTGGCTGTGGCCTTCAAAACCGGCCTGTTCAACATCGGCGCTCCCGGCCAGTACCTGATGGGCACGGCGGCCACCCTGATCCTGGCCCTGTCCATCCCCACCAGCGTGGTGCCCGCTCCCCTGGTGTGGGTCATCGCCTTCGTGGGCGGCAGCCTGGCCGGCGCCATTTGGGGCTGTATCCCCGGCCTGGTGAAGGCCTTCCTCAACATCAATGAGGTGCTGGCCTGTATTATGACCAACTGGATCGCCGCCAATCTGGTGACCTGGCTGTTTGACAACGGCAGCCTGTTCGAGAACCTGCAGAACCATGTGGAGAACACCAAGACGGCCTATATCTACAAGACCAGCTTCAACGGCGTGCAGACTGCCAAGCTGGGGCTGGACAAGCTCTTCCCCGGCTCCCAGGTCAACGGCGGCATCATTGTGGCCATCGTCATTGCCATTCTGGTCTTTATCCTCATGACCAAGACCACCCTGGGCTATCAGCTGAAGGCCTGCGGCGCCAATCGCCACGCCGCCCGGTACGCGGGCATTGCGGACAAGCGCAATATCGTGCTGTCCATGGCCATCGCCGGCGCCCTGTCCGGCGCAGCCGCCTCCCTGTACTACCTGTCCGGCAACACTGAGTTCTACTGGACCTCGGCTTACCAGACCCTGCCCGCCACCGGCTTCAACGGTATCCCCGTGGCCCTGCTGGCGGCCAGCCATCCCATCGGCGTCATTTTTGCCGGCTGCTTCATGTCCATGCTGGATATCGTGGGCCTGCAGCTGACCAACCTGACCGCCTACAACGAGTATATCACCGATGTGATCATCGCCATCATCGTCTACCTCAGCGCCTTCTCCCTGGTGATCCGAATGCTGATCAGCGGACGCAAGCGGCGCAAAGAGAGCGTTGAGGAACGAAAGGCCAGGATGGCGGACCCGCCACCGCCGCCGGACCCTGACGGCGGCACAGCGGAAGGAGGCGGTGAAGCATGACATTCCTCATTCAGCAGACCTTGATCTATGCCGTGCCGCTGATGATCGTGGCGCTGGCCGGTGTGTTCGCCGAGCGCAGCGGTATCATCAACCTGGCCCTTGAAGGTATTATGATCTTCGGCGCCTTCGCGGGCGTGCTCTTTGTGCGGCTGATGCAGCAGGCCGGCTTCTATGTGGATGCCAAGGCCGCCGGCGACTGGGTGGCCCTCCAGGGCTTCATGATCCTGGCCATGCTGGTGGCCGCGGCGCTGGGCGCCATTTTCTCCCTGCTGCTCTCCTTCGCCTCGGTGAACCTGAAGGCGGACCAGACCATCGGCGGTACCGCCCTGAACCTGCTGGCTCCCGCTCTGGTGCTCTTCTTCATCCGCATCGTGGCCAACCAGAACACCCTGCAGATGGCGGAAGGCGACGCCGCCAGCTACTTCATGATCAAGAAGAGCTTCTTTGGCTATGGACGCAGCGACGAGATGGGCTTCTTCGGCTCCACCTTTATCGACAAGACCTATCTGGCCACCTATATCTGCATCATTCTGTTCGTGATCCTGTCCATTCTGCTCTACAAGACCCGCTTCGGCCTGCGGCTGCGCTCCTGCGGTGAAAATCCCCAGGCTGCCGACTCCCTGGGCATCAACGTGTACAAGATGCGCTATGCCGGTACCACCATCTCCGGCGCCCTGGCCGGTATGGGCGGCTTTGTGTACGCCCTCACCACCGCCAACTGCGCCTCCACCGGCGAGGTGGCAGGCTTCGGCTTCCTGGCCCTGGCGGTTATGATCTTCGGTAACTGGAAGCCTCTGAACATCGCCGGCGCGGCGCTGCTGTTCGGCCTGTTCAAGTGTATCGCCGCCTCCTATACCAGCATCGACATCAACGGCGACGGCGTGTTCCTGCTGGCGGAGATCGGCGTCAGCCCCAACTTCTACCGGATGCTGCCCTACCTGATCACCCTGATCGTGCTGGCCTTCACCTCCAAGAAGTCCAGAGCCCCCAAGGCGGAGGGTATCCCCTACGACAAGGGACAGCGGTAAACTACAGACAGACGAAAGGGGCCGGACGGCCCCTTTCGTTTTGCACATCAAAAAGGAGAGATGCTCTATGGTAACCATGGCACAACGGATCGAGGCCCTGCGCAACGAGGCGGGCCTGTCCCGCCCCGCCCTGTCGGCGGCGCTGGGCTTCCCCAAAAACGCCATTGAAAAGTACGAGACCGGCCGGGCCACCCCCACCAAGGATCAGCAGGAGAAGATGGCGGCCTATTTCGGCGTGTCGCTGTTCTACCTGCGGGGGGAGAGCGGGGACCGCACCCGCCAGGAGGACTGGATGAGCGGCGGCCTGTCTGCCGCCGAGGAGGAGCCGGTGTACCGCCCCGCGCCGGTCAAGCGCCCCAAGGCGGAGCCGGTCTCCACCGGCGGCGCCACCATGCTGGACGCCCTCTTCTCCACCAAGCAGGCCAAGGACCAGTTCAAGGCCATGGTGCTGGAGGTGCTCCGCTCCCCGGAGGGGCAGGAGGTCATTGCTCAGGCGGTGTGGAAAGAGCTGGCCAAACGGCGCTGACAGGTTTCCAAAGGTTGGGGAATGTGATATAATGTCAAAAAGCGCCGCCGCCGGCCGCGCATAGAACAGGGAGGTACTGCAATGAAGCAGGATATGATTCTGATTCTGGACCTTGGCAGCAAGGAGAACGCCAAAATTGCCCGGGAGGTCCGGGCGCTGGGCGTTTACAGTGAGATCCATCCCCACGACATCACCCTGGCGGAGGTCCAGGCCCTGCCCAATGTGAAGGGCATCATTCTCAACGGCGGCCCCAACCGGGTGGTGGACGGCGTGGAGATCGATGTTTCCAAGGAGATCTACAACTGCGAGCTGCCGGTGCTGATGGCCGACCATAAGGGGGACGCTCCCTGGCCGGAGGACGACGAGGCCCGGAAACAGGCCCTGTCCAACTTCATTTTTGGGGTGTGCGGCGCCGAGGCCAACTGGAATATGGACAACTTCATCGCCGACCAGATCGAGCTGATTCGCCGGCAGGTGGGAGACAAGAAGGTGCTGCTGGCCCTGTCCGGCGGCGTGGACTCCTCGGTGGTGGCCGCTCTGCTCATCAAGGCCATCGGCAAGCAGCTCACCTGCGTCCACGTCAACCACGGCCTGCTCCGCAAGGGTGAGCCGGAGCAGGTCATCCAGGTGTTCCGCCATGAGATGGACGCCAACCTGATCTATGTGGACGCGGTGGACCGGTTCCTGGATAAGCTGGCCGGCGTGGCCGACCCGGAACAGAAGCGTAAGATCATCGGCGGCGAGTTCATCCGGGTCTTTGAAGAGGAGGCCCGGAAGCTGGAGGGCATCTCCTTCCTGGGCCAGGGTACCATCTACCCGGATATCATCGAGTCGGGCACCAAGACGGTGAAGGCGGTGAAGAGCCACCACAACGTGGGCGGCCTGCCGGAGGACCTGGACTTTGAGTTGGTGGAGCCCCTGAAGATGCTCTTTAAGGACGAGGTGCGCGCCTGCGGCAAGGCCCTGGGCCTGCCCGACAACATGGTCTACCGCCAGCCCTTCCCCGGCCCCGGCCTGGGGGTGCGCTGCCTGGGAGCCATTACCCGGGACCGTCTGGAGGCGGTGCGGGAATCCGACGCCATTCTCCGGGAGGAGTTCGCGAAAAACGGCCTGGAGGGCAAGGTTTGGCAGTATTTTACCGCCATCCCCGACATCAAGAGCGTGGGCGTTCGGGACGGCAAGCGGGCTGACGAGTGGCCGGTGATCATCCGTGCGGTGAACACGGTGGACGCCATGACCGCCACGGTGGAGGATGTGCCTTTCGCTCTGCTGCAGCACATCACCCACCGGATCACCCATGAGGTGCCGGGTGTCAACCGGGTGCTCTACGATTTGACGCCGAAGCCGACCGGGACCATCGAGTGGGAATGACGCTCGAAACGGCGAAAACCCGCATGAATACAGGCTTTTTTGCCCGTCCATACTGCTCTTGATACTGGATTGATACTATTTGTGTCCGCCCGGTATTCTCAAGAGAAAAATCC
>DWXO01000003.1 GCA_019119165.1 Candidatus Flavonifractor intestinigallinarum
ACCAGTTAGGGGAAAACAGTGGTTGGCATCTATGAAATCATCCGTGAATTTTCGAGCTTAAAAAGCCCGGAAACGGTTGATGCCACTGGCTTTTCGCCAGTGGCATCTATACCGTTTTGATTTTATGGTGGAGGCGGGGGGAGTCGAACCCCCGTCCGAAAACGCTTCAACGGGAACCTCTCCGGGCGCAGACGGTCATTTACATTCCCGCACCCTGACGTAGGCCGTCAAACTTCAGGGCTTGGTAGCTTCATTGTTCATGGTGCGCTCAAAGCTTTGCGCACACACGTGCACCACTAAACGACGCCCCGTTCCGGCTCGTGGTCCTTCCGGACAGGACGGTCACGGCTTAAGCCGCGACAAGCTCAACGTTATCGTTGTTCTTTAATTTATAAGTTGCCCGTTTTAAGGATGTCAGGCACATCCGCCCGCTATTCCCGCCTCTACGTCCCCGTCGAAACCAGTACGCCCCCATGGAGCGGCGCGGTCAAGCCGCGCCGCGACAGGTAACACTTTACTGGCAGCCGGTCAGACTCAGCACTTCTCCGGCGCGGGATAGTCCACACCGAAAGTCTCCACGGTGACGGACTTCATCCGCTGATCCTCATAGGGGCGATCCATCCGGTCCCGCTTGGTATTGACAATGGCGTCGGCCACGTCCATACCCTCGATCACCTTGCCGAAGGCGGCGTACTCGCCATCCAGGTGGGGGGCCTTCTCCACCATGATGAAGAACTGGCTGCCGGCGGAGTTGGGGTGCATGGCACGGGCCATGGACAGCACGCCCCGGTCATGCTTTAGGTCGTTCTTCACACCGTTGTGGGCAAACTCGCCCTTGATGGAGTAGCCGGGGCCGCCCATGCCGGTGCCCTGGGGGCAGCCGCCCTGGATCATGAAGCCGGGGATCACCCGGTGGAAGATCAGGCCGTTGTAGAAGCCGGACTGCACCAGGCTGATGAAGTTGTTGACGGAGTTGGGGGCCACCTCGGGGTAGAGCTCGGCCACCATCTTGCCGCCGTTTTCCATCTCAAAGGTCACAATGGGATTCTGAGCCATTTGGTTTTCCTTCCTTTCTCCGGGGGCTGGGCCCCCGCCTGTCAATAACCGCCGCGGCGGTGTGATTTCATGGTGCGGTCCATCTCCCGCTTGGCGTCCCGGGCAGCGGCGGAATCCCGCTTGTCATAGAGCTTCTTGCCCTTGGCCAGGCCCACCTCCAGCTTGACCCGGGGGCCCCGGAAGTAGATGGACAGGGGAACCAGTGCGTACCCGTCCTGCTTAACCTTGGCAAAGAGCCGCAAAATCTCCCGCTTGTGCATCAGCAGGCGGCGGGGCCGCAGGGGGTCCTTGTTGAAAATATTGCCCTTCTCATAGGGGCTGATGTGCATCCCGTGGACGTGCATCTCGCCGTCCTTGACAATGCAGAAGGAGTCCTTCAGGTTGACGTGGCCCTGGCGGATGGACTTGACCTCGGTGCCCGCCAGCTCGATGCCCGCCTCGTACTTATCCTCGATGAAATAGTCGTGGTAGGCCTTGCTGTTCTTGGCCACGATTTTGACGCCCTTGTTCTCCATTCCGCCACCTCCCAACCGGGACAGATCTCTTGAGAGTCTATTATACCACAGCTGTCAATCCCTCAGACAGGAAAATAGGTCAGCACACCGCTGAGGGCGTCAGCGGGAAAAACCACCCGCCCGTGTTCCGCCAGACTGGCTCCCAGATGGGGCCGTCCGGCCTCGCTGCGGCCGAATTCGGAGAGCCGGGCGGCGGTCTGCTCCGCCCCGGCGGGGAGGGAGAGCCACCACCGCTCCTCCCACCACAGCAGGGCGGCGTCCGGTCTGGGCTGGTTCAGGGCACGGGCGGCGGCGGCCAGGTCCTCCAGGCAGGCAAAGGAGAACCAGCGCTGCTCCGGCGGGCGCACATGGGCAAACACCAGCACGCCGCAGGACTCCGGGTAGGCCTCGATCTCGATGGAGCCCTCCAGGTCCATGCCCGCCTGACGGAAGGCGGTGCGGGTCAGCTCCAGGGCTCGCTCCAGAGTGAGCCCCGTCGGCGTCAGGCCGTGTTCCTTCAGGTCGGCGGGGGTGATGTACAGGGCAACGCTGGCGCTGCCGATGGGCTGGATGGTCATAGACTGCCTCCTCTCAAATGCAGGAACGATTATACCCGCTCCGGCCCCCGCCGTACAGCTGTAATGATTGCCGGGATTGGAAAAGCTGAGGGTGGCACGGAACCTGGAAGTATGATATAATGCACCTAACCGATGTAAGAAAAGGGGATATGCCGGATGGAACTGTGGGAAAAGACTGTAGAGAGCGAAACGCTCTTTGAAGGTAAGATCGTCACCCTGAAGCTGGACAAGGCCCAGCTGGTCAACGGCCGGATCGCCCGGCGGGAGGTGGTGGAGCACCCCGGCGGGGTTGCGGTACTGCCTCTGTTTGACGACGGCACGGTGAGCATTGTGCGGCAGTTCCGCTATCCCTTCCAGGCCGTGGTCACCGAGCTGCCCGCCGGCAAGCTGGAGAAGGGGGAGGACCACCGCCCCGCCGCCCTGCGGGAGCTGGAGGAAGAGGTGGGCGTCACCTGCGGCAAGCTGACCTATCTGGGCTGCCTGTACCTCTCCCCCGGCTTCTCCTCCGAGGTGCTCCATATGTACCTGGCCCAGGATCTGAAGCAGGGGGCCTGCCACCCGGACGACGACGAATTCCTGGAGGTGGAGCGGGTGCCCTTTGCCCAGCTGGCCCAGCAGGTCATGGACGGGGAAATCGTGGACGCCAAGACGGTGGCCCTGGTACTGAAGGTCAAGCAGCTGCTGGGTCTGTAAGGACAGGAGGTTGGCATGAGCAAGCGCATTCTGATCGTGGAGGATGAGAAGAACATTGTGGACATCCTCAGCTTCAACCTAACCCGCGAGGGCTACGAGACGCTGGAGGCCTACGACGGTCAGGCGGGACTCCAGCTGGCGCTGGAGCAGAATCCCGACCTGATCCTGCTGGATCTGATGCTGCCCAAAATGGACGGCTTCGACGTGTGCCGCAACCTGCGCAAGGAAAACCGCTCCACCCCGGTCATTATGCTCACCGCCCGGGAGGAGGAGACCGACAAGGTGCTGGGCCTGGAGCTGGGCGCTGACGACTATATCACCAAGCCCTTCTCCATGCGGGAGCTGCTGGCCCGGGTCAAGGCCAATATCCGCCGCAACGAGATGGTGACCGGCGCTTCCGTCCCCGCCCCCTCCGGCAACCGGATGGAGCTGGGCCGCATCTCCATCGATCCCGACCAAATGGTGGTATACAAGGACGGGCGGGCCCTGGAGCTCACCCAGCGGGAGTATGAGCTGGTCAAATTCCTGGCCGCCCAGCCCGGCAAGGTGTTTTCCCGGGAGGCCCTCATGGAGCACGTCTGGAACTACGAGGGCTATGTGGGCGACGTGCGGGCCGTGGACGTGGCCGTCCGCCGCCTGCGGGAAAAAGTGGAGGACGACCCGGCCTCGCCTCAGTTTGTGGTGACAAGACGAGGACTGGGCTATTACTTCAACGCCTGATAGAAGCAATCCTGGCGGGCCGGGGCGGCCGTCCCTGCCCGCCTTGTCTTTACTTTTTGCAAGAGAGGAGTGGTCCACAGTATGTTCCGCAGCCTGCACATGAAGCTCATGCTCATCATGACGCTGCTCATCATCCTGCTGATGACCGTTGTGGGCGCGTTCCTCATCAACTCTGTGGCCAATTACTACACCCAGGACTTCTACACCCAGATGTCGGAGGCCTTTGCCGACGAGGTGTTCTGGGCCGATCTGAACACCCCCACCCCCGGCGAACAGGACGGCGCGGCCAGCATCGCCGAGATCCTCAACGCCTACAACGGCACCCTTGGGGTGGACAACCGCAGCCGGAAATACTATGTGCTGGACGGTAAGGACGGCCACTGGCTGGCGGGCTCCGACGAGCAGGACGCCGACCAGCCTCTGGATATGGACTCCCGCAATCTGATGCGGGTGCTGGCGGGAGAGGAAAAGAGCGACGACAGCACCCCCTCCGCCTCCTACATGGATGTGGCGGTGGCGGTCCAGCGGGGGGACCAGCGGTATATCATCTATGTCCGGGATGACGGCACCAACGCCGCCGCCCTGAACAGCGAGCTCATCACCCTCATCGTGGAGGCCCTGGTCTTTGGTCTGGTGATCTCGGTGCTCCTCTCCTTCCTGCTGTCCAAGACCCTCATCACCCCCATCGAGCGGCTCACCGAGGGGGCGGAGCGGGTAGCCAACGGCGATTTCTCCCAAAAGCTGGAGGTGGCCTCCCGGGATGAGATTGGTATTCTCACCGGCACCTTCAACGACATGGCCCGCCAACTCCACCACACCCTGGAGGAGGTGGAGAACGAGCGCAACAAGCTGGGCACCCTTTTCCTCCACATGACCGACGGCGTGGTGGCCTTCGCCCGGGACGGGGCGGTAATCCAGTCCAACCCCGCCGCCGAGGAGCTGCTGGGCATGGCCATTCCCATCGGCGGCAGCGTCAGCTACAACACCCTCTTCTCCGACATTGCCCCCCTCCAGGGAGTGCTGGCGGTCCAGTCCCCCGGCTATCTGGACGGAAAGCGCACCGTGGGCGGCAAGAGCCTGGAGCTGCTGCTCACCCCCTTTGACCAGGAGCGGCTGGGCGGCGTGCTGGTGGTGATCCACGACGTCACCGAGCAGCACAAGACCGAGGAGATGCGCCGTGAGTTTGTGGCCAACGTGTCCCACGAGCTGCGCACCCCCCTGACCAACATCCGCTCCTATGCCGAGACCCTGGTGGACAACGCCGGGGCGCTGCCCCCCGACACGGAAAAGAACTTCCTGGGGGTCATTCTCAACGAGTCCGACCGGATGACCCACATCGTGCAGGACCTGCTCACCCTCTCCCGGTTCGACTCGGGCCGTTCGGAGCTGAAGCTGGCCCCCTTCTCCTTCGGGCAGGCGGTACAGGATGTGTACAACGCCATTCTGATGGAGGCCCAGCGCCACGGCCATCAGGTGGAGCTCAAGCTGCCCCCCACCCTGCCCGACATCGTGGGGGATCGGGAGCGCATCCTCCAGGTGATGATGAATATTGTCTCCAACTCCATCAAGTACACCCCCGATGGCGGCCACATCCGCATCTCCGCCGGCCAGTGGCCGGGGAAGGTGTGGATGGAGGTGGCCGACAACGGCATCGGTATCCCCCAGGCCGACCGGGGCCGTATCTTCGAGCGGTTTTACCGGGTGGACAAGGCCCGCTCCCGGGAGTCCGGCGGCACCGGGCTGGGCCTCTCCATCGCCAAGGAGATCATCGACCGGCACGAGGGCACCATCGAGCTGTTGGACCGGCCCGGTCCCGGCCTGACGGTACGCATCACCCTGCTGACGGAGGGACCCCGCCATGGAAAGGAGTAAGCGCAGACGCCGCCGGAACCGGGGGCTGGAGCGGCTCAAGACCCTGCTCATCGTGCTGCTCTCCCTGTCCGCCCTCTACCTCACCGGTCTGGTCCTGGTGCAGAACCGGGCGGCCTCCGGCTCCCAGGGAGTGCTGAGCGGCCTGCTCTCCCTCTTCCGCCCCCAGAGTACCGTGGAGACCTCCGATCCCGGCAGCTCCGGACAGCTCACCGCCGCCGCCCGGCCGGTGCGCATCGCGGTGTGCGACGGGGTGAACCGCTACGCCGTCCAGTACAACACCGCCCAGACCGACAAGCTGTACGACAGCGTGGGGATTCTGTTGGGAGAGGCCCTGTCCAGCGCCGACTCCCCCACCGCGATCACCGAGTCGGTGTGGCAGGCGGCGCTCAGTTCCCCCGGGGTCTGGTTTGATTTCTTGGGGAAGATCCCCCTGGAGACCCTCAGCGCCTGGACCGGCGAGGGGGGTGTCAACACCGCCCTCACCGGCTCCGCCCGGCGAATCGCCGTGGCCCTGGCGGACGACGGGGTGCGGCTGTACTATCATAATGAAAGTGACGGCCTGTATTATACCTGCAAAACGGCGGTGACCTATCAGGGCCATATGGACGAACTGGTTGCCGGTTACGGCGGCAACGGAGTTCCCTTTGCCTTTGAGCTGGGCACCGACAGCGGCTACGACGGGCTGGACCCCTATGTGCTCATCTCCGCCTCCACCCCCACACCCGGGGTCTATCGGGCCTCCAACCCTCTGGCCAGTCTGGATGAGGCCCTGATCGGCAGCCTGCAGCAGGCCCTCTCCTTCCAGACCTCCTACTACGCCATTCCCAACGGCATCCGCATCCGGGAGGGGCAGGAAACCCTGGAGATCAGCAATACCGGCACCGTCTCCTACACCACGGCTGAGGGCACCAGTTCCCGTTACCCGGTGGGGAGCGAATACGGCTACGACATCACAGAAGTGGTGGAGACCACCCGGCGCATGGCCGCCGACACGGTGGGCCGCTACTGCGGCGCCGCCCGGATCTACCTGATGGAGGTGGAGGAGACCGAGGCCGGGCTGTCCGTCCGCTACGGCTACAGCCTCAACGGCGCCGAGGTCAGCCTCTCCGGCGGCGACAGCGCCGCCCTCTTCACCATTCAGGACGGACAGATCACCTCCTTTACCCTCCGGTTCCGGCGGTATGAGGATACCGGCCAGACCAGCCTGGTGCTGGGGGAGCGGATGGCAGCCGCCGCCCTGGAGGCCCTGGACCCGGAGGAGCGGGAGCTGGTCCTGTGCTACAGCGACAGCGGCGGCGACACCGTCCAGGCCGGATGGGTGGCCAAATGACGAGATCGCGAGGTTCCCTATGGAATGGTCGAAACTGAAAAACGTAATCCTGCTGATGCTGCTGTGCGTCAACGCCATTCTCCTGCTGCTGGTAGGCAGTCAGGCCAGCCAGGACAGGCGCTACCAGGCGGAGACCAGGCAGGCCGCCCAGGCCGTGCTGGAGCAGGGGGGCATTGACTTCACCCTGGATGAGTTTCCCGACGATCTGGCCCTGCCGGTGACCACCGTCACCCGGGACCGGACCGGCGAGGAAGGAGTGGCCGCCGCCCTGCTGGGGGAGGTTACCCTGGAGGGGGAGAGCGAGGTGCGTCCCCGCTACTCCGGTCCCGGCGGCGTGGCCGAGTTTTCCATGAACGGCAGCTTCACCATCCGTCTGACGCCAGGGACCTGGACCCTTGGAGAGGACCAGGACTATGAGGCCTCCAGCCAGGCCTGTCTGGAGGCCATGGGCTTTACCGGCGCCCTGTCCGGCACCGACCGCAACGGCAAGGAGACCGTGCTGACCTACTACCAGAGCTGGGAGGGCTTCCCCCTCTTCTCCTGCACCGTCCGCCTCCACTGGCAGGGGGAGGATCTGATCCAGGTGGAGGGCCAGCGGCTGGACGGCACCGTCTCCGCCACGGCCTCCAAATCCCTCCTCTCCACCCCCACCATCCTGGTCCGTTTCCTGGCCGGGATTAACGAGGGGGGCTATGTGTGCAGCCGCATTGACGCCATGGACGGGGGCTATCTTCTCTCCAGCAATACCACCCGTCAGGTCCAGCTGACGCCGGTATGGCGGTTTGTCACCGACACAGGCACCTATTACGTCAACGCGGTCACCGGCGAATTTTCACCCCTGGAATAGGCATAATGAACACATCCACCAGCGAAGCTGGTGGTTGTCACTATGCGGGCATAGCCCTTTGTTCCTCGCAGACGCGTGCAACGCGTAATACGGTCTGCCAGCTGCGTAAGGACTGTTACTTGCCGCCCGTAA
>DWXO01000069.1 GCA_019119165.1 Candidatus Flavonifractor intestinigallinarum
TCCCTGGACAACATCGAGGAGACCGTCAAGACTATGCTGGACGCGGTGCAGCAGGGCCTGTACGACAAGGCCAAGAAGAACCTGGACGAGAACACCTACGCCTGCGCCACCCTGGAGGAGGTCAAGGAGCGGATGTCCACCCAGGGCGGTTTTGCCAAGACCATGTGGTGCGGCGACGAGGCCTGCGAGCTCAAGATGAAGGAGATCGCCGGCGTGTCCTCCCGCTGCATCCCCCTGGAGCAGGAGCACCTGGGCGACGTGTGCCCCGTCTGCGGCAAGCCCGCCAAGCACATGGTGTACTGGGGCGTGGCCTACTAAAAAACACAACAGAAAGAGGACCCGGAGCGTGGCTCCGGGTCCTCTTTGTTTTATTCCTCCACGCCGTACCAGGCCAGCAGGGATTCCACCATGCCGTCCACAATCTTGGCCTGATACTCCGGGGTCTCCATGAGAGCGTCCTCCCGGGGATTGGTCATAAAGCCCATCTCAATGAACACGCAGGGGATGGTGGAGAAGTTGAAGGCCGTCAGGTCGGAGCGCTGGACGGTGCCCAGGTTCTTGGCCCCCGTGTGCTCGCACACCGCCTCGATCATCAGCTCCCCCAGCCGGGCGCTCTCCTCCACGATGGAGGGGGTGCCCAGCAGATCCCCGTAGGGCACCAGCACCATGGCCCCGTTATAGTCCGGGTCGGTCCAGCCGTTGGCGTGGATGCTGATGTGTACGTCGGCCCCCGCCTCCTGGGCGATGCGGCACCGGTCGATGCCGCCCAGGGTGATCTCGGACACCTCCCGGGTCATCACCACCTGGGCTCCCAGCGCCTCCAGGGCGTCCCGGAGCTGGAGCCCCACCGCCAGGTTGAGCTGCTCCTCGGTCTGATTGGCTCCGGCGGTGCCGCCGCCGAACAGGTATTTGGTCTCATCGGACAGGGGGGAGACCAGCTCCCGCTGGCCGGTGCCGGTCAGCGGGGTGACACAGTGGCCCGGGTCCACGCAGATCACCGCCCCCTCCAGCGGCAGCGGGGTGGGGGTGGGCTCCGGCGTGGGCGTGGGGGTGGGCTCCGGGGTTGGGGTGGGAGTAGGCTCAGCAGAGGGTGTCGCCACAGGGGTGGGAGTGGAAGCCGGCTGTCCGCCCCCCGGTCCGGCACAGCCGGTACACAGCAGCGCCGCCAGCAGCGCCAGGCAGCACAGCCGTCTCACGCCCGCCACCCCATCTCCCGCTCGTAGGCCAGGATGGTCTCCAGGTTGGCCTGCTCGTAGGCATTGAACACGCTGGTGTCAAAGGTGGAGGCGTTGAGTCCCTCCACCGGCACATACCAGCTCTGGCGGTTAAAGTAGTCCTGAAGCTCCTGGCTGGAGAACTGATAGCCGTACCGGGCGTAGATCTCGTTGCGGATCAGGATTACCTCTTCCTTGGTGAAGGGGGCCAGCTCGCTCTTGTCAATATACCGGCTGTCAGTGGGCAGCAGGTAGCCCTCGGTGGCCGTGGCTGGATCGTCGCCGTCCTGGTTGCCCAGCAGCTCCAGCCAGATGTCACCCCAGCCCGCCGCCGCGGCCTGGCTGTAGGTAAAGCCGTAGTAGGTCCACTCATGCAGTTTCTCGTCGTACCAGTAGGCCTCGTAAGAGGAGCCGCTGTCGGAGCTGCCGTTGACATAGAGGTTCATCCACTCCTGCAGCCTGCCCTGGTCCCAGGCCTCCCGGAAGGTGATGCCCTCAATGCGGGCGGTGAGCAGCTTGTCCATGTCCAGCTGAAGGGGATAGCCGCTCTGATTCTGGCCGGGGGTCTGGAGGGACTGGTCGTCCTCCTCCGGCGGCACGCTCTCAGAGGGCTGAGGCTCCAGCGTGGCGGAGGGGCTGGGAGTGGCCTGGGCCTCCGGCGTGGAGGAGGGCTTCAAGCTGGTCATGGCCATCACCAGAGCCACCACCGCGCCGATCACCAGTACGCACAGCACCACCACCAGCGCGATGTAGCCGCCGCTCCGCCGGGGCTTTCTCTCCTCGGGCTGGGACTCCATGGGTTCCACCGGGTCCTGCCAGACAGGCTCCTCCCGCTTGGGCGGCTCAGGCGCTTTGGGCGGCTCCACGGGAGCCTGCCGGACGGGTTCCTCCCGCTTGGGCGGCTCGGGCGCTTTGGGCGGCTCCACGGGAGCCTGCCGGACAGGCTGCTCCGCCTGGGGCGGCTGGCTGTTGGACCGGCCGGTGGGCTTGCCGCACTTGTAGCAGAAGGAAGCGGTGTCCGCCAGCTTGGTCCCGCAGTATTTACAAAACATAGCTCAGAAACTCCTTTCTGTGGAATGGAACGAAACTCAGAGGGTGTCCACCTGATAGCTCAGGGTGCGGCTCTCGCCGGGGGCCAGGGTGATGCAGTAGGCCTTGTCGGCCAGCTCCGGGCCCTCCCCCGCCACGGCGGACATCCCATGCCAGGGCTCGATGCACAGATAGGGGGCCGCCTTGCCCGGCATGGACCACAGGGCCAGCAGCGGGAAGTCGTGGAAGCGCACCCGCACGCCCTTGCCGGTCTTTTTGCTGTGCAGCTCCACCTGCCGGGACTTGAGACCCTCAAAGATCAGGGTGTCCATCTCGTCAAAGTATTTGTAGTCCAGGGGCAGCACGTCTGCGTCCTCCAGACAGGGCCGGGTGCGGCCCCGGTCCACCCCGTTAGCGTCGGGCACCAGGGTGGGGCAGGTCTCTTTCTGCGCAAAGCGCACCTCGTAGTCGGTAAAGGCCTCCCCCTCCTCCAGCGGGCAGCGGAAGCCGGTGTGGGCCCCCAGACAGAAGGGCATGGGCTTGTCCCCCGTGTTGGTCACGGTGACAGAGGTAACAAAGCCGGTGTCGGTGAGCTGCTGGCGCACCGTCAGCTGAAAGGGATAGGGATAGAGGGCCAGGGTGTCGCCGCTCTCCCGCAGCTCCAGCTCCGCCCAGTCCTTCCCCTGCCCCACTACGGAGAATTCGCTGGTACGGGCAAAGCCGTGGCGGTTCATGGAGACCTCTTTTCCCTCAATGTGGACCTTGCCGTCCTTCAAACCGCCCACAATGGGGAAGAGCAGAGGATTGCGCCCCGGCCAGTAGGCCGGATCTCCCGTCCAGATGTATTCCAGGCCGTTTTCGTCCCGATAGGACACCAGCTCGCCGCCGTGGGTGGCCACCCTTGCGGTCCGCCCGCCCCGTTTCAGTTCCAGTTCCATCACAGTCGCCTCCTTGTGTTGCTATCTGCATTATACCGGCCCTTTTCCTTCATTGCAAGGCCGCGATGTTTGACATATGGCCGGTTCGGGGATAAAATAAGAGAGACTTTAAAATAGGAAGGAGCAGCCCCTATGCTGTTTGCACCATACGAGCGCGTTCATTATGCCCGTTCCCCTCTGGTGGAGGTCATCTGCCAGCTCCGCTTCCCCACCATCCTGTCCATCGGCGCCAACGAGCCCGCCGCCTTTCAGGAGGCCATCCGGAAGGACTTCCCCAAGTATATGACCCGGCAGGAGCAGCTGCCCCCCAAGGTGGTGAAGAAGGGCAACGCCACCGCCCTGGAGCCTCAGAAGCCCATCACCAACTACCATTTCATCTCGGAGGACGGCCGCTGGAAGATCAACCTGACCCAGAACTTCATCGCCCTGTCCACCCTGTCCTATCAGCGGTGGGAGGACTTTGCCATCCGGCTGGACCAGGCCCTGGCCCAGTTTATCCAGATCTATCAGCCCGCCTACTTTGAGCGCATCGGCCTGCGGTACGTCAACGCTATCTCCCGCAAGGTCCTGGGCCTGGAGGATCAGCTGTGGGACGATCTGATCCAGAGCCAGTATATCGGCATTCTGGGCGAGCCCGACGTGGAGGAGAGCGAGATCGTCAAGTGCGCCCTGGATGTGGAGACCCCCCTGGTGGGCGGCTACCGCATGAAGCTCCATGCCGGTCCCGGCCTGGTGGGGGCCAACAACCCCCAGAACGCCAACCAGCCCAAGGAAACCCGGTTCATTCTGGACGGGGACTTCTCCGCCGCCGGTCAGGTCAACGCCGACGCCGTGCCTGAGAAGCTGGAGAAAATGCACCGCTTCGCCGTCTGCCTCTTCCGGGGCGCGGTGACCAACACCCTTCACGAGGCCATGGGCCCCACCCCCGTGGCCGAATGACCGGGGAGGTGACCATCCGTCCCGCCCATCGGGAGGAACTGGAGGAGATCTGGGCCATGGTGGGCCGGGCGGTGGCCCACATGAACCAGCTGGGCAACCCCCAGTGGGGAGAGGACTACCCCACCCGGGACTTCTACGCCGGGGACATCGACCGGGGGGAGCTGTACGCCGCCGTCATGGACGGCAAGCTGGCCGGTGTGGCCTGCATCAACACCGCTGAGTCCCCCGAGTACGACCCCCTGCCCTGGACCACCAGCCGCCCTGCCATGGTGATCCACCGCATGGCCATCGACCCCGCCTTCCAGCGCCATGGGGTGGGCTCCGCCCTCTTCGCCTTTGCCGAAGCGGAGGCCCGCCGCCGGGGCATTGCCGCCATGCGCATCGACACCTATTCCCTCAACGACCGGATGCAGGCCCTGATTTGCAAGATGGGCTTTTCCAAGGTGGGGGAGATCCACCTCCACGGCCGTCCCCTCACCTATCCCTGCTTTGAGAAGGCCCTTGCAATCTGAGAAACCGGCGTCTATAATAGACAGATGTCTTGACACCAAAAGGAGGAAGGGCCATGAAACAGCTGCTGCTGGTGGTGGACTACCAGAAGGACTTTGTGGACGGCGCTCTGGGCTTTGCCGGGGCGGAAACTCTGGACGGCCCCATTGCGGAGAAGATTGCCGCCTATCACGCCGCCGGGGACGACGTGGCCTTCACCCTGGACACCCACCAGGAAAACTACCTGGACACCCAGGAGGGGCGGAAGCTGCCGGTGCCCCACTGTCTGATGAATTCCGAGGGCTGGCAGCTCTACGGCAAAACCGGACAGGCCATGGACAAGAGCCGGGATATGGTGGTGTGCAAACCCGCCTTCCCCTCCCTGTGGCTGGGGGGCTGGCTCAAGGGCCAGGGGTATGACCGCATCGAGATCGTGGGTCTGGTGTCCTACCTGTGCGTGCTGTCCAACGCCATCGTGGCCAAGGCCGCTCTGCCCGAGGCGGAGCTGGTGGTGGATGCTTCCTGCACCGCCGGGCCCGACCCCGTCCTCCACCACAACGTGCTGGACCTGATGGAGGCCCTGCAGATCACGGTCATCAACCGGAAGGATTGATTGAGATGAAAGAACACATGAACTACACCCTTCTCTGTGACTTCTATGAGCTCACCATGGGCAACGGCTACTTCCAGACGCCGGGCTACACCGAGCAGATCTGTTATTTCGACGTCTTTTTCCGCAACGTGCCCGACGGAGGCGGCTTTGCCATTGCCGCCGGTCTGGAGCAGGTCATCGACTATGTGGAGCGGCTCCACTTTGACGAGGAGGACATTGCCTACCTGCGGGGCAAGGGCTGCTTCTGTGAGGGCTTTTTGGAGTATCTGAAGAACTTCAAGTTCACCGGCGACATCTGGGCGGTACCCGAGGGCACCCCCATCTTCCCCCGGGAGCCCTTCCTCACCGTCCGGGCTCCCGCCATCGAGGCCCAGTTTATCGAGACCTTCCTGCTGCTCACCCTGAACCACCAGTCCCTCATCGCCACCAAGACCAACCGCATTGTGCGGGCGGCGGACGGGCGGCCGGTGAGCGAGTTCGGCTCCCGCCGGGCCCAGGGCCCCGACGCCGCCATTCTGGGGGCCCGGGCCTCCTATATTGCCGGCTGCGCCGGCACCGCCTGCACCCTGGCCGACGAGGTGTACGGCTCCCCCGCCGGGGGCACCATGGCCCACTCCTGGGTCCAGATGTTCCCCGACGAGTATACCGCCTTTAAAACCTACTGCCAGCTCTACCCCCACTCCGCCACCCTGCTGGTGGACACCTACAACGTGCTGAAATCCGGCGTGCCCAACGCTATCCGCGCCTTCAAGGAGGTGCTTCTCCCCCAGGGCATCACCAACTGCGCCATCCGGCTGGACTCGGGCGATTTGACCTACCTGTCCCGGAAGGCCCGGCGGATGCTGGACGCGGCGGGGCTCACCGAGTGCAAGATCGTGGCCTCCAACTCCCTGGACGAGTATATCATCCGGGACCTGCTGCTCCAGGGGGCCCAGATCGACTCCTTCGGCGTGGGCGAGCGGCTCATTACCTCCAAGAGCGAGCCGGTGTTCGGCGGGGTGTACAAGCTGGCCGCCATTGAGGACAAAGAGGGAAACATCGTCCCCAAGATCAAGATCAGCGCCAACCCGGACAAGATCACCAACCCCGGTTTCAAGAAGGTATACCGCCTCTTCGACAACGAGACGGGGAAGGCCTTTGCCGATCTCATCACCCTGTGGGATGAAAAAGTGGACGAGAGCAAGCCCCTGGAGCTCTTCGACCCCGACGCCACCTGGAAGCGCAGCGTGTTCACCAACTTTACCGCCAAAGAGCTGCTGGTGCCGGTGTTCCGCGGCGGCAAGCGGGTGTACGACTCCCCGCCCATCGCCGAGATGCGGGCCTGGTGCGCCGGGCAGATCGACCTGCTGTGGGACGAGGTAAAGCGGTTTGAGAACCCCCACAACTACTATGTAGACCTGTCCCAGAAGCTGTGGGATCTGAAGCAGAGCCTGCTGACCCGGGAAGGAAAATAAGCAAACAGGACTGCCGCAAAATGTGCGGCAGTCCTGTTTTTTGTCTTATTCCAGATCCAGCTCCACCGGGCAGTGGTCGCTGCCGGTGACGTCGGCGTGGATGATCTGGTCCTTTACCCGGGGCAGCAGGCGCTGAGACACGATGAAGTAGTCGATGCGCCACCCGGCGTTGTTCTTCCGGGCGTTGAAGCGGTAGCTCCACCAGGTATAGGCCCCGGTCTTGTCCGGGTAGAGAGCACGGAAGCTGTCGGCAAAGCCGCTGCCCAGCAGGACGGTCATTTTCTCCCGCTCCTGATCGGAGAAGCCGGCGTTGCCCCGGTTGGTCTTGGGGTTTTTCAGGTCAATCTCCTCATGGGCCACGTTGAGATCGCCGCACAGCACCACCGGCTTCTTCTGGTCCAGGGCCATCAGGTAGGCCCGGAAGTCGTCCTCCCACTGCATCCGGTAGTCAATGCGGGCCAGCTCGTTCTGGGCGTTGGGGGTGTAGCAGCACACCAGGTAGAAGTCCTCATACTCCGCCGTGATCACCCGGCCCTCGGTGTCGTGCTCCGGGATTCCGATGCCATAGCTCACCGCCAGCGGCTCGGTCTTGGTGATCAGCGCGGTGCCGGAGTAACCCTTCTTCTCGGCGCTGTTCCAGTAGATGTGGTAGCCAGGCAGATCCAGCTCGATCTGGTGGGGCTGGAGCTTGGTCTCCTGGAGACAAAACGCGTCGGCGTCCATCTCCTTGAAAAAGTCCAGAAAACCCTTGCTCAGGCAGGCCCGCAGGCCGTTGACGTTCCAGGTGATCAGCTTCATGCGTCCGTCTCCTCTCTCCCCCAGGCGGTCAGATGGGGGAGGAATTTCAGCATAATGGGCAGATAGGTGGCCACAAAGACGGCCACCGCCCCCAGGGCCGCCCATTTCCGCAGCTTTTTGGGGGCGGCCAGCCCCAGCATGACCCCGGCGGCGCACAGGCACAGCTTCACCAGGGCCAGGTCCTTCCAGTTCATTTTGGCGATATAGGCGTCGGCAGCCGATAACAGCTTTTTCATAGCATTCCCTCCAGTCGCAGCAGCCATTCCTTCAATTCCAATCCGCCGCCGTAGCCGGTGAGGGTCCCGTTGGCCCCCACCACCCGGTGGCAGGGCAGCAAAATAGGCAGGGGATTGCGGTGGTTGGCCTGGCCCACCGCCCGGCTGCCCCTGGGACAGCCCACCCGGCGGGCCAGCTCTCCATAAGTCATCGTCCGGCCGTAGGGGATATCCGCCAGCGCGGACCACACCCGCTGTTGAAAGGGGGTGCCCTTGGGGGCCAGGGGCAGGTCAAAGGTCCGCCCCTCCCCTGCCAGATAGGCCAGCAGCTCCTTTTTGCCCCGGGCGAGCAGGGGCGTCTCCTCCCCCGCCGGTGGCATGGGGGAATTGGGCAGGTACAGGGCGGTGAGCGCGCCCCCCTCCTCTTCCAGGGCCATCCGGCCTACAGGGGTATCAAATACGATGCGGTCCACCTCAGTACCGCCGCACCACGGCGGTGACCTTGCCAAGAATGGCGCAGCCCTCGCCATCGATGGGCTCATAGTCCGGGTTCTCCGGCATGAGCCACACATGGCCGTCCTTCCGGCGGAGGGTTTTCACGGTAGCCTCGTCCTCAAAGAGGGCCACCACGATCTCCCCGCTGTGGGCGTCGGCCTGCTGGTGGACGATCACCAGGTCCCCGGGCAGAATACCGGCGTACTTCATGGACTCTCCCCGCACCTTCAGGGCGAAATACTCCCCCGGCCGCCCGCCGGTGTCAAAGGTCAGGTAGTCCTCGATGCACTCCTGGGCCAGGATGGGGGACCCGGCGGCCACGCTGCCCACCACCGGCACCTTGTCCTCCTGGGCGGAGGCCTCCGGCTGGGCCACGGTGATGGAGCGGGTCTTGCCCTCCGCCTTGGTGATAAGCCCCGCCGACTCCAGCCCCTTCAGGTGGAAGTGGACGGTGGAGGGGGATTTCAGCCCCACATAGGCCCCGATCTCCCGGACGGAGGGGGGATAGCCGTGCTCCGCCGAGAAGGAAATGATATAGTCATAGATCTGCTGCTGCTTGGGCGAAAGCGTCTTCATGGCAGACCCTCCTTTAGGTCGGTATTTTCCGCCTCCAGTATACCATAATCCCCCCGGCATTGCAAACATTTGTTCTAAATTTACCCAAAATTCTACCCGGCAAGGTGGGCCGACAGCCGCAGCAGGTACTGGTCGTAGCCCTTGCCCGCCAGCTCGTCCAGCAACACGTCCTCCCAGAACAGCTCCCCCAGGGTCAGGCCGTGGGCGTCGGCCCAGTCCAGCAGCCGCCGGTAGCCCTCCCGCACGGTGTCGAAGCTGCCTGCGTGGAAGTAGGTCAGGTAGCGTCCCGCCGGGGCGGTGAGCAGCCGCACCCCCCGGATGGGCTTGTCCACCTGGGTGTAGCAGTAGGTATAGCCCTCCCAGTCCCCCCGCCGGGCGGCCTCCACCGGCAGGATGGCCCCCAGGGCGTAGGGGCTGGCCACCTGATGGGCCTCGCAGTATTCCAGGTGGCGGGCCAGGATGTGGGCGTACTTGCCCGCGTCGGTGATGCCGGGGGCGGCGGTAGCCACATACCACCGCTGGGGCCACTCCTCCACCACCACCTGGCCGGGCGGGACGGCCAGGGCCTGCCGGGTGAGATCCGCCTTCCGGCGGATGAGGGTCCGCAGCCGCCGCAGCCGGGACAGCTTCTCGGTCAGGGCTTGCTCCTCCGTCTCCAGCAGCTCCAGCAAGGCCTCCGGACTGCGCCGGTCCAGATAGGCCTTGATGTCGGCCAGGGGCATCCCCATCTCCTTGAGGACGGAAATGACCTGAAACACCTCGATCTGTACCGGAGCATAGTAGCGGTAGCCGTTTTCCCCCCGGATGGCGGGGGAAAAAATGCCGATCTCATCGTAGTGGAACAGGGTGTGCTTGGTGACCCCGCACAGGGCGGCAAACGCCCCGGTGGTAAAGCGCATCTCCGTTTGATCCATGGCCCAAACCTCCCTCTTGACTCTCGGGTTACCCGATAGCTTATCATGATTTGTGCTGCTTGTAAACGCTTACTGGAACTGGAGGGAACAGGCCATGAAAAACCGGTTGGATCAGGACTTTACCCTGGGCGGACTGCTCCGCTTTGCCCTGCCCACCACCATCATGATGCTGGTGACCTCCCTGTACACCATCGTGGACGGGGTGCTCACCTCCCGGCTGGTGGGAGAGAACGCCCTGGCCGCCATCAACATCGCCTATCCCGCCGTCAGCATCGTGCTGGCGGTGGGCATCATGCTGGGCACCGGCGGCAGCGCCGTGGTATCCCACCGCATGGGCGCGGGGGACCTGGAGGGAGCCCGGCGTACCTTTGGCTTTCTGGCCGTGACGGCGGTGTGCGCCGGGGTGTTTTTCGCCCTGCTGGCCGTCCTTGGGGCGGAGCCTCTGGCCCGGCTGCTGGGGGCCAGCGACCTGCTGCTGGATGACGCCGCCTGCTACCTGCGGATTCTTCTGATGTTCTCCCCCATGGCCATGCTCCAGCTGCTCTTTGAGAGCTTCTTTGTGGCGGCGGGCAAGCCCGGCCTGGGGCTGGGGCTCACCATCGCCGCAGGGGTCACCAACGGCGTGCTGGACTGGCTGTATATGGGGCCGCTGCAAATGGGCATCGCCGGGGCCGCGGTGGCCACCGTCACCGGCTACTGCATCCCGGCGGTGTGCGGCGTGCTCTTCTTCCTCACCCGGAAGGAGGGGCTGCGCTTTGCCCGGCCCCGGCCCAACTGGCCTCTGCTGGGCAGGGCCTGCTTCAACGGCTCCTCCGAGATGGTAACCAACCTGTCCACCGCCGTCACCACCTTCTGCTTCAACGCCATTATGATGGAGCTGCTGGGGGAGCCGGGGGTGTCCGCCATCACCATTGTGCTCTACGCCCAGTTCCTGCTGGTGGCCCTGTTCCTGGGCTTCTCCATGGGGGTGGCCCCGGTGTTCAGCTTTAACCAGGGGGCGGAGCGGTACGACCGGCTGCGGGCCACCTTCCGCCACTGCACCCGGTTCATCCTGTGCGCCGCCGTGGGCATCCTGGCCGCCGCCCTGCTCCTGGCCCCCGTCATCGTGGGGGTGTTCTCCCCCGCCGGTACCCAGGTCAACGCCCTGGCTCTGGAGGGCTTCCACCTCTTTGCCCCCACCTTCCTCCTTGCGGGGATCAACATTTTCGCCTCCGCCCTCTTCACCGCCCTGTCCGACGGGCGGACCTCCGCCCTTATCTCCTTCGCCCGCACCTTCGGCTTCCTCATGGCCGGGCTGCTCCTGCTGCCCCGGATCATCGGGGTCACCGGGGTATGGATCGCGGTACCGGTGGCGGAGGCTGTCTCCTGCCTGCTGTCCATCGGCTTTCTGTGGCACTACCGGACTAAATTCGGCTACGGGGCCATTCCCGCATAGCAAAAAGGCCGCCCAGATCGGGCGGCCTTTTTGTTATGGGGTTCAGCGGTCCCACTTCTCGATAAGGGCCCGCAGCTGGTCGGCAAACTTGCCCAGGTCCTTGTTGGTGCCCCCCTTGTTGTGGGAGATCACCTCCATCAGCTTGCGGCCCACCTCCTCCAGCCGCTGGTAGGCGGGAGAGGCGCCGGGGGTAACGGCAGGCTTCTGCTCCGGCGGCAGGCCGGGGGCCAGCATCTTGTTGGCCAGCAGGTCGTAGACCTCCTCATAGTTGGGGGCGTGGGCGGCCAGCCCCATCTGGCGCAGGGTGTTGGCGTAAATCTCAGTAACCTCCGCGTCGCCGTGGACCACAAAGACCTGCCGGGGCTTGGGGTTGAAGCTTTCGATCCACCGCAGCAGGCCGTCCTTGTCGGCGTGGGAGGAGAGGCCGTGGAAGTTGACGATTTTGGCCCGGACGGCGATCTCCTCGCCGAAGAGCTTCACCGACGTGACCCCGTTGATGAGCCGGCGGCCCAGGCTGCCCTCGGCCTGGAAGCCCACAAAGACCACGGTACACTCGGGCCGCCACAGGTTATGTTTCAGATGGTGGCGGATACGGCCGGCGTCGCACATACCGGAGGCGGAGATAATGACCCTGGGGGTCTTGTCCTGGTTGAGGGCCCGGGACTCCTCGCTGGACTCGGTGATGGTGAGGCCGGGGAACTGGAAGAGGGCCCCTCCCTTCAGGGCGGCGATGGCCTCCTCGTCCAGATAGCCGTGGAGGTCGCCGGAGAAGATGCGGGTGGCCTCGCCCGCCAGGGGGGAGTCCACCACCACCTGGAAGTTGGGCACGCTCTTCACCAGCCCCTGCTCCTTCATTTCCCGCATGAAGTACAAAAGCTCCTGGGTGCGGCCCACGGCAAAGGAGGGGATAATCACGTTGCCCCCCTTGCCCAATGTCTCGTCAATGATGGCGGCCAGGTCGCCGGTGTAGTCCGGGTCCTGGGCCATGTCGTGGAGCCGGTCGCCGTAGGTGGACTCGGTGAGGACGTAGTCGGCCTCCCGGATGTACTCCGGGTCCCGGATGATGGGCTGGTCCCGGTTGCCGATGTCGCCGGAGAACACCACCTTCCGGGTCTCCTCCCCCTCGGTGAGCCACATCTCCACGCTGGCCGAGCCCAGCAGATGGCCCGCGTCCACAAAGCGCACCTTCACCCCGTCCTCGATCTGCAGGCGGGTGCCGTACTCACAGGTGACGATGTGCTTGATGGCGGCCTCAGCGTCGGCCACGGTGTACAGGGGCTCCACCGGCTCGGCCCCGGCGCGCTTGCCCTTCTGGTTCTGCCACTGGGCGTCGCTCTCCTGGATGTGGGCCGAGTCCCGCAGCATAATGCTCAGCAGCTGCCCCGTCAGCCGGGTGCAGTAGATGTTGCCGGTAAAGCCCTGCTTCACCAGCAGGGGGATACGGCCGGAGTGGTCGATGTGGGCGTGGGTGACCACCACCGCGTCGATGTACCCGGCGTTGAAGTCCAGCTCCTGGTTGTCCCGCTCGTCCCTGCCCTGCTGCAGGCCGCAGTCCACCAGGATCTTCTTCCCGCCGCACTCCACACAGTGGCAGCTGCCGGTGACGGCACGGGCTGCGCCGAAAAAGGTCAGTTTCATGGAGCACCTCCTTGTGCAGTTTCTACAAGGGTATTGTACTCCCAAAACCCGCCGGTGTAAATAGGGGAGTGTCCCCGTCGGCTGGGGATGCTTCCTTTCCTTTTTGGACGAAATCCGGTATAATACGGGGGAAAGGGCGTGAGTCAATGGAGTTTTCCCAACTCAACTACTTCCGCACCGTGGCCCGGACGGGGAATATCTCCCAGGCGGCCCGGGAGCTGTTTGTCACCCAGCCCAACCTGAGCCGCTCCATCGCCCGGCTGGAGGGGGAGCTGGGGGTCCCCCTCTTTGAGCACCGGAAGGGCAAGGTGGTACTCAACGAATATGGCCGGATCTTCCTCTCCGGGGTGGAGAACGCCTTCGGGGAGCTGAATACCTGCATCCAGACGGTGCAGCGGCTGTATGAAAACAACCAGAATATCCTCTCCCTGGGCTGCTCCATCGACGGCTTTCTCCCCGACATCCTCCAGCCCTTTTCCCGGGCCCACCCGGAGATCGGCATCCGCCAGTACCAGGGGGACGCTCCCCGGCTGGCCCAGCAGCTGGTGGAGCGCACCCTCACCCTGGCCGTCACCCCCTACCCCCTCAACCACAGCCTGCTCACCTTCCGCCTGCTGGGGGAGATGGATTATGGCCTGTTCGTCCATGGGGATCACCCCCTGGCAAAGCGGTCCGTGGTGGAATTGAAGGCCCTGGCCGGTGAGAACCTGATCTGTGACGCCTCCCGGCTGGACGCCAAAACCCTCCGCTCCATCTGCCGGGCCCGTGGCTTTGAGCCCACCCTGGCCTACGAGGTGGAGAGCACCAGCCTGGTCTACCGCCTGCTGGAGCAAAAGGCCGGGGTGGCCGTGATGCCGGTATCCCAGATGCTGCGGCTGCGGGCCCTCTTCCCCGACAGTTCCATTCTGGTCATTCCCCTGGAGGAGGGGGTCCCCCCCGCCAGCCTGGGGGTGTCCTACCACAAGGGCTATCCCCTCACCGACGCGGCCAACGCCTTCATCCAATTTGCTATCGACTTGCTGGTGCAGGAGAAGGTGCGGATGGCCGCTGTAGGTATAACTTCAAAAGCATAACACTGCGCCGCAAGGGGCATTTTGAAAGTCCTCTCTGTTCCGCTATACTAAAGGTATCACAGCGGAATGGAGAGGATTTTCTCTATGCCTGATTTGTATGATCCGGGTCTGTCCGGCAAGTCTGTTCTGGTCACCGGCGGCGGCACCGGCATCGGCCGGGCGGCTGCCCTGGCCCTGGGCAAACTGGGCGCCCGGGTGGCGGTGGTCACCGGCCACAGCGCCAGGGCCGGGGAGGAAACCGCCGCCCTGATCCGCCGGTCCGGCGGCGAGGCCTTTGCCCTCACCTGCGACATCACCGACGAGGACCAGGTGATCCGGATGGTGGCCGCCGTGGCGGAGCGGTACGGGCGGCTGGACTGCGCCTTCAACAACGCCGGGCTGGGTCCCGACGGGGTACGCATCCCCTACGGCCCCCTGGTGGAGCTGGACCTGGACACCTGGGAGAAGATCATGGCCGTCAACCTGCGGGGCACCTTCCTGTGCCTCAAGCATGAGCTGCTCCAGATGGAGCGGCAGGGGGGCGGCGGCTCCATCGTCAACAACGCCTCCATCGGCGGTCTGAAAATGTCCCCGGGGTACGGGGCCTACGGCCCCTCCAAGGCGGGGGTGGTGGCGCTCACCAGGCTGGCCGCCCTGGAGCACGCCCACAGCGGCATCCGGGTCAACGCGGTCTGTCCCGGGCCCACGGAGGGCACTCCCCTGATGGAAAACACCCTGCGTACCGACCCGGGCAAGGGGGCCAGACTGGAGGGGGAGATCATCCCTCTGGGCCGTCTGGGCACCGCCGGGGACGTGGCGGAGGCGGTGGTGTGGCTGTGCTCCCCCCTGTCCCGGCACACCACCGGTCAGGCCCTCTCGGTGGACGGAGGGCTCCACATCAAGTAAACACGGCGGCGGGGCCGCCCACAATAGAGAAAGGATGAACAACAGCATGAAACGTCTGGAAGGAAAAGTCGCTATTATCACCGGCGCCAACGCCGGTATCGGCAAGGCCACCGCGGCCCTCTTTGCCCGTGAGGGGGCCAACCTGGTGCTGGCCGCCCGCCGGCTGGACAAGCTGAAGGAGGTGGAGGAGTACGCCGCCGCTCTGGGGGTGAAGGCCATCTCGGTATCCACCGATGTCAGCGTAGCCGCCGACTGCCGCCGGCTGGTGGACACCTGCGTGGAGACCTTCGGCCGGGTGGATATCCTGGTGAACAACGCCGGTATCGACGACAAGAATATGTCCATCACCAACTGCGACGAGGAGCTGTGGAACAAGGTCATCGCCGTGGATCAGACCTCGGTGTACTACATGATGCGGGAGGCCCTGCGGTACATGGCCCCCGCCGGCTCCGGCTCCATCGTCAACATCTCCTCCATCGGCGCCACCCGCTCCAACGCCGGTGTGTCCTACACCGCCGCCAAGATGGCGGTCATCGGCATGACCAAGAACGTGGCCATCCAGTTTGCCGGCAAGGGCATCCGGGTCAACGCCGTCTGCCCCGGCCCCACCCAGACCGACATCTTTGATCCCGCCAATCTGGCCACCTTCGACAACGAGTTCTGTCACCTGTGCGGCAAGCACTTTGACGGCTCCCTGCCCCGCACCCAGCCCGAGGATCAGGCCAACGCCATCCTCTTCTTCGCCAGCGACGAGTCCAAGGCCATCAACGGCGAGACCCTGGTGGTGGACTACGGCGCCACCATCTGATCCCAACTTCTCCTCACAGAAAAGGCCCCGGCGGCAGACCGTTCTGGTCTGCCGCCGGGGCCTTTTGTGGTGGAATGTTCGGATAAAGCACAGTCAGTTCATGGGCACCACTCGGATGGCCACGGCCACGGGGGTGCTGCCGCTGTAGATATAGCCCACGGATACCATGGTCTGAATGTTGGGGAAGCTGCCCAGGTTGTATACGTCGTAGGTGTAGCCGTAGCTGATGCCGCCCTGGCTGTTGGAGAAGCGGAAGCCATGGCCCTCCAGCATGGTGATATACAGATCCATGACGCTGTTCCGGTTGCCGGACCCGCCGGGGATGTTGCTCAGGTTATACACATACATGGTGGCGTCCCCGTCGGGGTCCTCCTGCATGGTGGGCACGCCAAACATGGCGCCGAAATCGGGCACATTGGGATACTTGCTGTAGGTGGCGTCCAGATCCATGTCGCCGGTATTGCCGCCGGAGGAGGACTGCTGATCGTCCTCGTCACCGTCGTCCCAGTCGCTGCCGCCATTGTCCCAGCCGCCGCTGGCGCCGCCGCCCAGGGTGATGGTGTAGCTGCCCCGGTCGCCCAGGTCGTCAATGATGCGGAAGTCGCCTCCCACGGTGGTGACGGTGGAGGGGGTGGGACCGCTGTACTCTCTCACTGACACCTTGACGTAGCCGGTGGAGTGGGCCAGGACGGGGTCGGACATGACGGTGCTGCTGTAGCTTCTGCCGTCGATGACCACGGTATCGTTCTGGACCATTATGGTAAAGTCGGTCTTGTTGCGGACCAGCAGGTAGACCTCAATCTCGCTGCCGTCGTCGGCGTAGGGGTATTTCTGAGTCTTGCCGTAGTAGACCTCCACGCTGCTGTCGCTGTACAGCTTCTCCTTGCCGCTGACGGTGGGCACAGTGTTGTCGGTCTTGCCGGTATAGAGATCGGTGGCGTCAAATTGGGCGTAGATGGTATCGGACCCGCTGCCCACGCCGCCGGGAATGATCCGGAGCTGGCCGCCCACCGTCTGGACGCTGTTCAGATTCACCAGGGAGGAATCATAGTTCTGGATGGTAACCGTGACGGTGCCGGTGGAATTGGCGGACACGTCGTCGCTCATCACCAGGTCGTTGAAGGTATAGCCATTGAGGCTCACCGCGTCGGCCTGGACGGCGATGGTGCGCCCGGTCTTGTTGGTCACGTCCAGATAGAGCTCAGCCTCGCTGGAATCGTACTTGCTCTTCTGAACCTTGGAGAACTTGATGCTGACGTTGGAATCCTCATAGAGGGGCTGGGCGGACAGGGCCCGCTTGGACACGGTGACGGTACAGGTGGCCTTGACGCCGCCGGAGGAGGCGGCGGTGATGACGGCGGTGCCGGGGTTCCCGGCGGCCACGGTGCCGTCGGAGGCCACGGTGGCCACGTTCTTGTTGGAGCTGGTCCAGGTCAGGCTCTCGGTGGCGTTGGCGGGGGTGACGGAGGCGGTGAGCTTGCCGCTCTCCCCCTGCTGAAGGGCCAGGGTGGTCTTGTCCAGGGTGATGGCGGTAACGGTCACCGGCTTCTCCTCCAGGGTCACCTGGCGGCGCTGGTCGGGCAGGGCCATGCGGGAGACGATGGTGGCCACCGAGGCCCGGTCAATGGGGGTCTCGGGCAGGAAGGTGCCGTACTTGTCGCTGCCGGTGAGGATGCCCGCTCGGTAGAGGGTGTAGATATCCTCATAATTGGCCGACCCGGCGGCCAGATCGGGGATGTCCCCGTCCTCGATGGTGTTGATGGCCTTCAGCTCGTCGGCGGGCAGGGCCTTCACCAGGATACCGGCAAACTGACGGCGGGTGGCGTTGGCGTTGTAGTCGGTGAACTGGCCCTTGGTGATGATGCCGTTTTCCACGGCGTAATCCACATACACCTGGTACCAGGGGTCGCCCTGCACAAAGTCGGCCTTGCCGGTGTGGTAGATGCTGTGGAGCCGGCAGGCCAGAGCCAGGGTGGAGCTGATGGTCAGGTTCTGGGTGGGCGAGAAGGTGTTGCCGCTGCTCCCCTTCACCAGATCCAGCTCATAGGCCTTCTGCACGCTCTCGGCGTACCAGCTGGAGGCGGCCACGTCGGTAAATTTCCCGGCGGGATAGTCGTTGACCTTTTTAAAATAATCCATGCTGTCCGCCGCCAGCGCCGCCCCGGGCAGCAGAGATACGGACAGCACCAGCGTCAGCGCCCCGGCGCAGATCTTTTTCCCAATGCGTTTCATACAGTCAGCTCCTCCCATCTTACGGATGGCTTCAATACAGCGTCTTTTCGTTCTCCGAAAACAGCTTGTCGTTGATCTCCCCCAGCTCCATGTGATGTACGATGCCGAAGCTGATGATGGCGTCCCGCTTCAGCCGGGGATAAAGGGGGGCGTAGCTGGCCTGCTTGAGCAGCCGCTGGGCCTCCTCCAGGGTGGTCTCCAGCCCCACACACAGGCAGAGCAGCCGGTCCCGGGAGGGATTGCGCCGGCCGGCAAAGACCTGGTGGAGATAGACCTCGCTCATCCCCGCCTTCCGGGCCAGGGCCGCCTTGGAAAAGTCCTTTTTCTCATATAACTCCGCCAGCAGCTCCGCAATGCTCTGGTTGGCAAAGAAGGGCTGATTGTCGTGGAGATAAGAGTCAATGTTGGCCTCGCTCATCAGATCATGGCTCAGATCGCCCGTGGTCTTATTTTCCAATCCTATCACTCCCTTTACTTTCAAATGGAAATCGTTTATACTAAATTTACAACAATTTGTACCTGGATACAATATGCCCACTGCATAGTGTACAAGGTTTTTCAGGGGTGATTTCTATTTATACCTGGCTGTCAAATGCGCTTCAGGAAGAGTATGAGCTGGTCCGGATCTTAAAGGAAAGCCCCCGGGGCAGCGTACAGCTCATCCGGCACAACGCCACCGGCAGGCGTCTGATCCTGCGCCGTTTCACCGGCAATCCGGAAGTCTACCGAAAGCTGCTGGACTACACCTGTCCCAACCTGCCCACCGTGTACGAGGTGGCGGTAGAGGGAAGCAAGGTCCTGACGCTGGAGGAATTTGTGGAGGGCGACACCATGGGCTTCCTGCTGCAGGAGGCCCTCTTTTCACCGGAGGAGACCCGGAAGATCGTCCGGCAGGTGTGCAAGGCCCTGTGGGTCCTCCACTCCATCGGCGCCGTCCACCGGGACGTGAAGCCGGAGAACATCATCCTCCGGGGGGATGAGGCGGTACTCATTGATTTTGACGCCGCTCGTTTACATAAGCCGGAGCACGACAATGACACCCAGATCCTGGGCACCACCGGCTTTGCCGCCCCGGAGCAGTACGGCCTGTCCCAGTCGGACATCCGCACCGATATCTACTCCCTGGGGGTACTCATCAACGTGATGCTCACCGGCCAGCACCCCTCCAAAAAGCTGGCGGGGGGCAAAATGGGCCGCATTGTGGACCGCTGCACCCACGTCAACCCCCAGCACCGCTACCGCAATGTGCTGCGGCTGATGGAGGTCCTGTGACATGACCGGCGGGACCAGGCCCTGCCCTGTCTGCGGCGCCACCCTCCCCAGCGAGGCCTCCTTCTGCCCCCACTGTATGGAACCCCTCCGCCCCCGGCGGGAGGCGGAGTTTCCCATCCGCCGGTGGGTGAAGCCTCTGCGGCGGGTCCTTTTTCTGCTGGTGCTGGCCGCCCTGGCGGCGGCTGTCTTTTTGCTGTATCAGGCCGTTACCCCCCACACATATGACGGCTGGGGGGAGCTGACCTACCACCTGAACGACAACGACTACCGTCTGGCGGTCACCTTCCGCAATGACGCTGTTCCGGAGCCGGAATACACCGTCCAGACCGTCCAGGACTGGAACTACGACCGAGCCGCCAAGCTCTTTGTGACCCATGTGGACACCGGCGCCGACGCCGGGCAGGTCTTCCGCCAGCAGGTCGAGACTATCCAGGTCCAGGTGACCCAGGCCCAGGACAACCCCTCCCCCATCACCTGGCAGCAGCCCACCTATCAGGGCGATCCCGCCACCGAAGGGACGGCCCTCTCGCCGCTCTTTTTTGACGGTCAGAGCCGGGGGGAGGCGGAGATTCAGTGGACCCTCCGCATGAAGAACGGGGACACCCTCCTGCTGCGGCACAAGATGGTGATCGAGCCGGTGGATGTGGTGGACTACACCCCGGCGGACTGCGACATGGACACCATCGAGGACCTCCAGGCCCTGGTGGATCAAATCCAGGCGGAGGTCCCCCTGCCCACGGTAGTACGGATCAATCTGCCCCCCGTCCACTACGAAGGGGGTCTCACCATCACCGGGCGTCCCATCAACCTGTACGGCACCGTGGATGACAAGAAGATGCGCACCGCTTTTCTGGGCCCGGTGACGGTGGACGTGGACCAGGGCCCCCAGTGCTTCATCGAGAACATCGACTTCCGGGGCAGCGGCTCGGGCACCGGCCTCACCGTGGAGGCCGACGGCCGGGTGCAGGACTGCCTCTTCACCGGCTGGGACACCGGCCTGCTGGTGGGCGGGGACGACTGGGCCGACCCCACCGGGTGCTGGTTCGAGGACAACGGCGTGGGCTTCCGCTTTGACAGCGTGGGAGACTACGTCAACGGCACCATGCTGGAGGGCAACACCTTCCGCAACAACGGCACCGCCGTGGAGCTGCTCCGGATGCCCGGGGCCAGGACCCTCTACTTCAACGGCTGCGTGTTCTCCGGCAACGGCACCGATCTCTCCAACCCTGCCAACCATCCCACCTATCTCTCCCGGGCCACCTTTGAATGAGGGAGGCGAGTGCTATGAATCCACGCTGCCCTCACTGCGGCGCGCCTCTCCCGGCGGGGGCCTCCTTCTGTCCCCACTGCGCCCAAAACCTCCGCACCCGGCGAGAGATGGACACACCCGTCCGCCGGTGGCTGAAGCCTTTCAAGCAGACTCTTCTGCTGCTGGTGCTGGCCGCCCTTGGCTGGGCTGGCTGGCTGGTGTATGACGCCCTTGCCCCGAACGTATATGAGGCCTGGGGGGAGCTGACCTACAACCTGAACGGCAACGACTATCACCTGTTCCTCACCTGCCGCACCGACGCCGTCCCCGAGGCGGCCCACACCATGCAGGTGGAGGACGGCGGGGTCTACGACCGGGTCTCCCGGCTGTTCGTCACCCATGTGGACTCCGGCCAGGACGCGGGGCGGGCCTTTTCCAACCAGATGGATCAGTTCCAGACCCGGGTGATCCAGCCGCCGGACAGCCCCTCCCCGGTGGTCTGCTCCCTGCCCATAGATCCCAATGACCCCTATGACGGCCTGGCCCTGACCACCCTGGATTTTACCGGCCGCAGTCAGGGGCCGGTGGAGGTGGAGTGGACCATCACCATGAAAAACGGAGACACCATCTTTCTCCGCCAGAAGCTCGACTTCCAGAGGGTGGACACCGCCCACTACTACCCGGAGGACTACGATATGGACACCATTGAGGACCTCCAGGCCCTGGTGGACCAGATTCAGGCGGAGGTCCCCCTGTCCACGGTGGTACGGATTCACCTGCCGCCGGTGACCTACGAGGGCGGCCTCACCATCCACCGGCGGGGGATAAACCTGTCCGGCTCCACCGACGGGCAGGGCCGGCGCACCACCTTCTTAGGGCCGGTGGTGCTTGCGCCGGAGGAGGACCCGCTGTGTGATGTGGAACACATCGACTTTGTGGGGAACGGCACCGGCACCGGCCTCACCGTGGCCGCCCAGTACCGGGTGCTGGACTGCTCCTTCACCGGCTGGGACATCGGCCTGCTGGTGGGCGGGGAGGCCTGGGCCAACCCCAAAGACTGCCTCTTTACCGACAACGACATCGGCTTCCGCTTCGACAGCGGCGGAGATTACTGCAATTACACCGATTTTACCAACAATACCTTCCGGAACAACACGGTGGCGGTGGACCTTTTGCGGGTGCCCGGCCTCAGAACCATCGACTTTACCGGCTGCCTGTTTGACGGCAACGTGGCTACCATCCTCAACCCCAACGCCCATGCCATTGATACCGGAGGCGCTACCTTTACATGAAAGAAATGATCCCTATGGAACACAAATGCCCTCACTGCGGTGCAGTTCTGCCGGAGGAGTCCTCCTTCTGCCCCCACTGCGCCCAGAGCCTCCGTACCCGGGAGGCGGCCCCCGTTCCCGCCCACCTGTGGCGGAAGGGCTTGAAATGGGTGCTGGCTCTGGCCATCGTGGCGGCGGCCGTCCTGGTGGGCTGGGCGCTGCTCCATGAGCCTCCCACCGGACTCCCCGCCGGGGAGACCACACCGGTGGTCTTTCAGGAGGACGAGGACGGCATGGTGACGGTCACCCCCGAATATCTGGAGGAGTTCTTCCCCACCCTCACCTGCATTGACTTCGGCACCACCATCAAGACCAGTGATAACATCGACGACTATCTGGTGGACAGCTTCCAGATGGCCACGCTGGTGTCCTCCCGTGGCGCCGAAAGCGCCGTGGGGGAGCGGGGAATGTACAGCGCCGGCAGCGACTCCAACAACCGGGTGGCTCTGCTGATCTTTGACGACAACACCCACCTGATGGGCTACTTCATCGGCTCCCCCACCAGCCTGGGAGACGGCAAGTGGCAGATGGACGTGGTGAACTGCGACTACGACTTCACCCCCCTCTACGAGGAGGAACTGGCCGCCTTTGAGGGCAGCTGGGAGGACGATTTCTCCACCTACATCCCGCCGGAGGAGATCCCCTCCTCCGGGGCGGTGTGGTTCCTGAAGGGCTACAACACCGGCCGGGGCCCGGTCCTTCGGGAGGACGACGCCCAGATCTACGCTCTGTGGCACACCCTCCACAGCCCGGAGCTGGAGCGCCAGTGCCGGGAGATTGAGCGGCTGGAGGAGTCCCTGCCCCGTGAGGACCGGTGGATGTGCTACCTGCTGTTGGATCAGGACTACAACCTGCTGGGCTACACCATACTGGATTACCAGGGGAACGGAGGATAAGAGATGGAGCACAAATGCCCCCACTGCGGCGCGGACCTGCCGGAAAACGCCGGTTTCTGCCCCCACTGTGCCACCGACCTCCACCCCCGGAAACAGGCCAAAACCGCCAACCCCCTGCTGAAAAAGCTGCTGCTTGGGCTGCTGGCTCTGGCGGTGCTGGCTGCCGCGGGGTTTGGACTGTGGCTGGCCTTCGCCCCTAAGACCTACGACGGTTACGGGGAGGTCCGCTACGGGGACTATCAGCTCCTGCTCACCCAGAACGTGGACCGCTACATCCCCGTGCCGGAGATGGCCATTCCCGGGGAGCCGGAGGGCCAGTACCGAGTCCCCTCCCGGCTGTTTATCAACGACAGCACCGGCAGCGACGTCTCCGACGCCTTCCTGGCGGAGATGGAGGAGGTCAGCGCGGCCTTCATCGGCCAGGAGGACAGCCCCTCCCCCTTCCAATGCTCCCAGCCCGCCTACAACGAGGGGGTGCCTGAGTGCCCCCTCATCTCCCTCATCGACTTCACCGGGGAGAGCGGCAAGGCGGAGCTGGTATGGACCTTCCAAATGAAAAACGGAGACACCATCTACCTCCGGCAGACCTATGAGGTCGTTCCCATCCCGGTGTACGACTACTACCCGGAGGACTACCCCATGGACACGGCGGAGAAGCTCCAGGCCCTCATCGACACCATTGGCGACCAAGTGAACGACCCGGTGGCGGTCATCAACCTCTACCTGCCCCCGGTGACCTACGAGGGCGGTATCACCATCCAGAGCCGGAGCATGAACCTGTACGGCTCCGCCGACGAAGCCGGAAACCGCACCACCTTCACCGGCCCCGTCCAGGTGGTGGCCCCTCACGGCGAGATTGCCTATCTCCAGGACATCGATTTTGTGGGGAGGGGCAGCGGCACCGGTCTCTCCGGCTCCGGTTCCTTCCGGGCCACCAACTGCACCTTCACCGGCTGGGACACCGGGGTATACGCCTACGGCACCAGCTGGGTCAACGTCATCGGCTGCACCTTCCAAAGCAACGGCATCGGCTTCCACTTCGACAGCACGGGAGACTACGCCAACCACTCCATGTACAACGACAACCGCTTTTTTGGCAACGATGTGGCGGTGCGGCTGGACAACGTACCCACCGACATAACCCTCAACTTCCAGGGCTCCATCTTCCGGGCCAACGCCCAGAGCATCCTCAACCTCTGCGACCAACCCCTGGATCTGTCCCAGGCCACCTTTGAGTAAAGGAGAATCCCACCATGGAACGCAAATGTCCCCACTGCGGCGCGGACCTGCCGGAAAACGCCGCCTTCTGTCCCCACTGTGCCAAGGATATCCACCCCCGGAAACAGGCAAAAACCGCCACCCCCCTGCTGAAAAAGCTGCTGGTGGGCCTGCTGATCCTGGCGGTGGCCGCCGCCATAGGCGGGGCAGTCTGGTACTGTAACCGGCCCTATGCGCCCCAGGAATTTGACGCGCTGGGCGAGGTGTACTACGAGAGCGGGGACAAGACCTACCAGCTGCTGGTGGCCTGGCCCAACGACCGCTGCGCCCCCGCCCCCGACATCTACCAGCAGGGTTCCCCCGACGAGCAGTACCGCTGGCCCTCCCGGTGGTACGTCAACGACGCCGCCACCGGCGCCGACGCCTGGGCGGAATTTGAGCCCCTGGTGGAGCAGGTCACGGTAGAGGTGGTCCCCGATGAAAACGCCGCCGATCCCCTTACCGCCGGGGAGCCCAGCCACCAGGAGGACTACTCCCCCGATGCCGCCATGGTGTGCTCCCTGGACTTCACCGGCAATTCCGGGGAGTCCCAGATCGTCTGGACCGTCCAGATGAAGAACGGGGACGTGATCCGGGTCCGCCAGAACATCCACGTCACCGCCATCATCACCCACGAGTATCACTGGGAGGACACTCCCATGGACACCGTGGAGGACCTCCAGGCCCTGCTGGATCAGACCGCCCGGGACCTCGCCCCCTCCGATCTGGTGTACATCTACCTGCCGCCGGTGACCTATGAGGGGGATCTGACGCTGAGCCGCTCCTACGAGTTCTACGGCTGCACCGACCAGGGGGCGGACCGCACCACCCTCAAGGGTTCCATAACCATGGACGGCAGCGCCAGCTTCTACTGGATCAACTACTTCTACGACATGGATTTCGTTGGGGACGGCACCAACACCGGCATCATCGCCCCCACCAAGGTCTGGGCCATCGGCTGCTCCTTTACCGGCTACAAGACCGGCTTCCAGTCCCAGGGGGAGGCCTGGATCAATGTGACCGAGTGTACCTTTATGGAGAACGAGGTGGGCCTCCACTTCAACGCCACCGGCCAGTCCGCCTCGGACAGCCGCTACCACGACAACCAGTTTATCAACAACGGCACCGCCGTGCTGATGGAGAACGTACCCACCGACATTACCCTGGACTTTGCAGGCACCGTGTTCTCCGGCAACGATACCGACGTGGACAACCAGTGTGACCATCCCATCGACCTGTCCAACGCCGTTTTTGATCCGGAAGGCTGAACATATGAAAAAGGTGGCGCCGCATAAAAGCGGCGCCACCTTTTTGCTGCGCTGCTGCCGGATTTGAACCGGCGGCCTTATCCTTGTAGTTTTTCATTCGTCTGAACTGCATCCATAGCTCTCTGCCAACTGCTGTGGCGGCAGACCGGCCATTAACCGTACGTCCGCTTGTCCCTCCAGGCAGGCGTAACCCAGACAGACTGCTGGGAGCTGCTGGTTCCAGTGGTTTCCGTCTCGGCAGTCTGTGTCATCAACTGGGCAATCAACTCCGCCACATCGGAAATGGGGATCGCATAGCCCATGCCCTCTACATCCGTGTCCGACAGCTTGGCGGTGTTGATGCCGATCAGCTGCCCATCCAGATTCAGCAGGGCTCCGCCGCTGTTGCCCGGGTTGATGGCAGCGTCCGTCTGAATATAGGTGGAGGTTGTTCCGCTTTCATTGGTCAGGCTGCGGTTCAGCGCGCTGACAATGCCGGTGGTGACGGACTGTCCATAGCCCAGAGCGTTGCCGATGGCCACCACCTGTTCTCCCACCTCCAGCGCATCCGAGTCGCCCACGGCGATAACCGAGATTTGAGAGAGGGTGTCGGAGGACAGGTCGGACAGCGCGATTTTCAGAACCGCCAGATCCACCGTCTCGTCAGCGCCGCACAGCTGGGCCTCATAGACGGAATTGTCCACAAAACTCACGGACAGGGTGGTTGCGTCCTCCACCACATGGGCGTTGGTCACGATGTAAAGATAGGCGCCGTCATTGGCGATGATGATACCGGACCCGCAGCTGGTGGTCTCCTCCAACTGGGTCTGTCCCGCGCCGTTGGGCCCGAATCGATTAAAATAGCTCTGAACTTCCTGTACAGAAATATTGGTAATGGCCACCACACTGGGCAAAGCGGCGGCGGCAATATCCGATACATCCATACCATATCGAGCGGTGGAGTAGGAGGTGCTGGCCAGGCTGGTCACCACCGCTCCGCTGGAGGAAAGGCTTTCCGCCGCAACAACATCCGACTCCTGGGGGAACAGCTGACTGACGCCATAGAAGGCGCCGGCAGAGATCCCTCCGAACAAGGCTGCGCTCAGCACCAGAGACATCAGGCGCTTGCACGGGTTCAGACGCTTGCGCTGCGGGCATCTCCTTTGGGGAAAAAGCTGCTGGGGCAGGTTCCCTTCTGTTTCAGGCCAAGTGTTCCTATCATTTCTGTTATCCATAAGGCAGGCTCCTTTCCGACGGGCATTGTGTTTGCTTCTGCCTTTAGGATAAGGGCGCAACCATAATTATAATTAAAAATCACCCAGGTAAATAGATCATAAATGTCAGCGTCCGTCCATCTGGACTTTCCGCCCGGATCTTTCCCTTATGGGCCAGTACAATGCTCCTGGCAATGGACAGCCCCAGGCCGTAGCCGCCTGTCTGGCTGCTGCGGGACTGGTCCGTGCGGTAAAAGCGGTCAAACAGGTGGGGCAGCTTATCCTGCTCAATGGGTTGGGCGGCGGTGTTGGAAACCGTCAGAAGGAGCGTTCGCCCCTGTTTCTCCAGCCTCAGCTTCAGCCGTCCACCGGCGGGGGAATATTTCAGCGCATTGTCCAGCAGGATGGACAAAAGCTGGCGGATGGCCTTCTCGTCCCCGGTGCAGGAGAGCATGGGCTGAATGTGGAGGGAGAATTCCTTCTCTTGGCTTTTGGCGAGGGCCTGGAAGGACTGGGCCATCTCCTCGGCCACATCGGAGATGGGAAAGTCGATAAGCGCCAGCTTGGGCTGCTCCTCCTCCATGCGGGAGAGGTAGATAAGGTCGTTGGTCAGGCCGGTCAGCCGTTGGGCCTGGCGGCGGATGTCGGAAATCCACTGGTTTTCACCGCACTCCATCTCCGCCAGATCAGCGTCGGCGCTGATGATGGTCATGGGGGTCTTTAGCTCATGCCCGGCGTCGGTGATAAATTGCTTTTGCTTTTCATAGCTCTCCGCCACCGGCCGGACGATGCGTTTGGACAGGATCAGCAGCAGCACAAGGACTGCCAGCAGCCCCAACAGCGCCAGCAGCACACTGGCCAGCAGCGTCATGCGGAAAGAGGAGAGGCTCCTGCCGCAGTCCAGAAAAATAATCAGGACGCCCCGCTCGTTCTCGCACTGAAGATAGCGATAATTTCCCCAAAAGCCGGAACTGCGCCCGGAAAGAAATACATTCTGGGCATAAACCGCCGCCTCCGCCTCGTCCACCGCGGCAATCTGCCCCGTGTCGGTCTGGAGTACCTGACCATCCTCGCCCAGCAGCACAGAGAAGAAGCGGGATTCATAGGGGGTCTCGGGGGACATCCCCCTCTGACCAAACGGGTCTTTCTTTGCCTTCGGAGCGCTGTCCGGCTGGGTGGTTCCAGGGGGCTGTCCGTCATGGTTCTTGGGAAAGGCTCCGTTGTTGGCGTCCAGCAGGGTCAGAATGTTGTCCGCATCGGCCACCACTTTATGATAGCTCATCAGGTTCACGCCGCCAAGGATCACCGTCAGAACAATGGCCAAGGAGATCATACAGGCAACGATGAACTTGCGTCTCAGACGTCCGATCATGTCCGTTCCTCCAGAGAATACCCGGCGTTCCGGGTGGCTTTGATCTGAATGTCTGCCTGGAGGGCGACCAGCTTTTTCCGCAGATAGGAGATGTAGACCCACACCACATTCAGCTCCACCTCGCTGTCATAGCCCCAGATCCGCTCCAGAAACCGTTCGGTGGGAATGAGCTGCCGTGGGTTGCGGAGCAGCAGCTCCATCATCTGGTATTCCTTATTGGCCAGCCGGAAGCTGCCGTGGGGCGAGGAGAGCTCAAAGGTGGCCTGATCCAGGGTAATGTTGCCCAGGGTGAGGCGGCTGGTCATCTGATTTCCGGTCTGGCTTCGGGTCATGGCCCGGATCCGGGCCATGAGCTCCGCGGTGGAAAAGGGCTTGGTCAGATAGTCGTTGGCCCCCATGTCCAGACCGGTCACCTTGTCCTCCACTTCCGACTTGGCGGTGAGCATCAGCACCGGAATGGGATTGCCCTGCTGCCGCAGCCGCCGCAGTACCTCCAGGCCGTCCAGCTTGGGCATCATAATATCCAAAATCAAGGCGTCATAGTTGCCGCCATCCAGAAAATCCAGGGCCTCCTGGCCGTCATACACCGCATCCACGGAATAATTGCTTTTCTCCAGCAGAGCGGAAACGGCTCTGGACAGGGAACGCTCATCCTCCGCCAGCAAAATTCGCATGGTATCGCCTTCTCTCTTTTATGCTATGGTACGGACATTGTAATGCTCCCGCCTTAACTCTAATTAAAATCATAGCACAGGTCACAAAAACTGTCATCTGTTCTCCAGAAACATAGCTGTGGGTTTCCAATTCGTTCACAGAAAAAATACGCCGCCTTTAAAGTCCAGTTATGGTTGGGTTTTTACACTGGCTTTACAAGTTCATGAAAAGGAGGCCCCGCCAATGAAAAATCAGATGATCTTTCAGCGGTATGAATTCAAATATTTGATGGATACTTGCCAGCTGCAGGCCGTACTGGCCGCCATGGAGCCCCATATGGTACCGGACGAATACAGCCACAGCTCCATCCGCAACCTGTACCTGGATACCTCGAACTTTCGGCTCATTCGCCGCAGCCTGGAGAAACCGGTCTATAAGGAGAAGCTGCGGATACGCAGCTACGGCCGTGCGGGCGGGGAGGAAAAGGTCTTTGTGGAGCTGAAGAAGAAGTACCGCTCGGTGGTGTATAAGCGCCGTATCTCCATGCCCCAGGAGCAGGCGCTGGGGTGCGTGGCCGGGACGGAGCTCTGGCCCGATAACCAGATCGGGACGGAGCTGGCCTATGCCGCCGACTTTTACAAAACCCTGCGCCCTGCCGTGTTTCTCTCCTATGAGCGGGATTCCTTCCGCGGCGTGGAGGACGAGGATTTCCGGGTGACCTTTGACCGGGAGATCCGCTACCGCCAGGAGGCGCTGACCCTGGATTCCGACACCTGGGGCATCCCCCTTCTTGCCCCCGGCCAGGTGCTGATGGAGCTGAAGGTGGCCGGAGGGATCCCCCTCTGGATGGCCCATGTGCTGTCGGAGCAGGGGATTTTTAAAACGTCCTTCTCCAAATACGGCACCGCCTATGAAGATATCCTGCTGCGCGGCCAGAGAGGAGAACGAAAATATGCTTGATACCTTGTTTCGCGGACTGTTTGACACCACGCTCACCGTTACCATTGCCCCCGGCGCCTTCCTGCTGTGCGTGGGCGTGTCCCTGCTGCTGGGCCTGCTGCTGTGCGGCATGACCATGTGGCATTCCCGGTTCAGCCGGAGCCTGATGGTCACTCTGGCCATTCTGCCCGCTGTGGTATGCGTGGTCATTATGATGGTCAACGGCAATGTGGGCACCGGCGTGGCGGTGGCCGGCGCCTTCAATCTGGTGCGGTTCCGCTCCGCGCCCGGCTCCGCGCGGGAAATCGCGGCTTTGTTTGTGGCCATGGGAACCGGTCTTATCACCGGTATGGGCTATCTGGGCTACGGCGTTTTGTTTACCCTGATCCTGGGTGCGGCTATGATGCTCTACAATGCCGTCAGCCTCCGCTCCAGAGCGGTCAGCGCGACGGAGCGCACGCTGCACATCACCATTCCGGAGGATCTGGATTACACCGGGGTCTTTGAGCCCGTCCTGTCCAAATACACCCGTCAGTATTCCCTCACCCAGGTGAAAACCACCAACATGGGCAGTCTGTTCAAGCTGACCTACGACCTGACTTTGAAAAATCCCGACCAGGAAAAGAACTTGATCGACCAGCTCCGGCTGCGCAACGGGAACCTGGAGATCTCTCTGGGGCACCAGGACAATGCTGTGGCCACGCTGTAAAAGGAGACGATTTCGTCATGAAAAGAAAAAAGTATAAAAACACCGCCATTGCGCTGTGTACCTTGATGGCGCTCGCCGGCTGCGGCGCGCAGGCCTCGGGAGAAGCCTCCTCCGTTCCAGACCCTTCCCCCTCCCAGGAGGCGGCGGTTACCACAGCTTCCACCATAGATACCGCCACGATCTTCAGCGACCGGGATCTGGAGGGAACTTACGACGAGAGCGCGGCCATTGCCATCCAGCTCAGCGGAGACAGCGCCGCCTGCGACTCCGATGCCGTCACCATAGAGGGCAGCCGGATCACCATAGGGGCGGAGGGTGTATATGTTCTCTCCGGCACCCTCGCCGACGGCCAGATCGTGGTAAACGCCGGAGAGACCGACAAGGTACAGCTGGTTCTGGCCGGCGCGGATATCACCAGCAGCACCTCCGCCGCCATCTATGCCCTGGAAGCGGATAAGGTCTTTGTCACCCTGGCGGAGGGGACGGAAAATACCCTGACCAACGGCGGGGCGTATGTGGCCATCGACGACAACAACATCGACGCTGTGATCTTCGCCAAGACCGACCTGACCCTCAACGGCTCCGGCAGTCTGACCATCAACGCCCAGGCGGGGCACGGGGTGGTGTCCAAGGATGACCTGGTCATTACCGGCGGCAGCTATACCATTACCGCCGCCAGCCACGGCCTCTCCGGCAAGGACAGCATTGCCATCGCCGACGGCGCCTTTTCCATCACCTCGGGCAAGGACGGCATCCACGCGGAAAATACGGATGATCTTTCCCTGGGCACCCTCTACATTACCAACGGCAGCTACACCATTACCGCCCAGGGGGACGCTGTCAGCGCCCAGGGAGCCCTGCAAATCGACGGCGGTACCTTTGACCTGTATACGGGAGAAGGCAGCGCCAGCGTGGACATGGCCACCAGCGATGTTAGCCAGATGGGCGGCTCACGGGGTGGAATGGACGCTCAGACAGAAGTGACTGCCACAGCGACGGAAGAGGACACGGTCAGCCAGAAGGGCATCAAAGGCGAGAGCACCTACACCATTAACGGCGGTGTTTTCACCATCGACAGTGCCGACGACTGCCTCCATGCAGGGGGCGCGATGACCCTTGCCGCCGGGGAGTTTACCCTGAGCAGCGGCGATGACGCCGTTCACTGTGACGACGCCCTTACCATCCAGAGCGGCGCCTTCACCATTCCCTACTGCTACGAGGGCATCGAGGGCTTGTCCATCACCATTGAGGACGGCACCTTTGACATCACCTCCAGCGACGACGGCCTCAACGCGGCCGGCGGCACGGACAGCTCCGGCTTCGGCGGCTTCGGCGGACAGCCGCAGGATACCTTTACCGCCGACTCCGACAGCTTTATCACCATCAACGGCGGTACCTTTACCATTGTCTCCTCCGGTGATTGTATTGATTCCAACGGCGCTTTGACCATCAATGGCGGAACCCTGGATCTCACCTGCAACGGCAGCGGCAATACAACCATGGACTGTGACGGCACCTACGCCAACAACGGCGGCAATATTACCACCAATGACGGTTCGGAGGTCAATCCAGGCCAGATGGGCGGCGGTAAGGGCGGCGCTCAGTCTGGAGGAGCGCGGCAGGATGGCACAAATGGCGGCGGGCGGCCCGATGGACAGACCCTTCCCGCCACCTCCTGAAGCTGCTCTATCGTTCCATCGGATACGTCTGCCTTATAAAGCGGGCGAGGTATAGGACAATTTCCTATACCTCGCCCGCTTTTGGCCGAACAGTAAAAACACGTTACCGCTTATTATTGTATCGGCAATAAATCACACCAACAAAGAAAACCTCTCAAATCCGAAAATTTAAGCGGTTTTCGTGGAGCTGCTAGCCAGATTTTAACTGGCGGCCTCATCCTTATTCTCTATGACATCCTTGACTGGAATCCTTCTTTGTGTTACGCTTTTTACATCATTAAATTTAACAGGTGTATATATGACTAATATTCCAAATCACATTTCCACTCAAGTAGAACTGCACTTTTCCGACTATTACCACCATTTCAAAGAGTTTCAGATCTCTCCAGCATACCGCCCCTACTGGGACAAGTGCATGGAGGCGGCCCAGGACCGGGAGCTGCTCTCTCATATCATGTTCTGCAATGATTTGTTTCATATCCCGCCGGTCAAGACCTTTCTGCTCTACTATGAGCAGGACTTTGTATCCATCACCGGGCGAGAGAACGCCGCCCTGGAGCTCTTTGTGAAAAAGGCCATCGGGGCCTTCTGGGGCATGGTGTTCAAATTTGTTTTGGGGTATCAGGGCCAGGAGAGTGTATCAGTCTCTCTGAACCAGAAATTTTTTGTGCGGACGGCAACCTACTTTAAAGATCCCGTACAGAAAAAATAGGAGGCGTATCTGCAGATGAGAACGAAATACAGCAGGGAAGAAATCCTAAACCGGGTAGAAGAAGCAGCCAAAACAATGACCACCTTTTACCAGCAGCCCTTTGTCAACTACAGAGGCACACTTCTCGGAGAGAAAGAATATGACACAGAAGTAGTCGCGTCCTATCTGTTGGAACACCCTCACCTGTGGGATCAGATCCCCACCATCACCCGCAGCTCCTATCGTGTGGCAGGCCACGATGGGATTGCACAAAATCCAGACTCCAATCAGGCGGAAGCCCATTTGGCTTATGCCTTGGCTAATCGCCAGATCCCTGGGCTTGGCACCATACTGGATTATCAGGTTCCCTTAAAGCGTTCGCTGCACGACAATGCGGGTAAAATCGATCTGATCGCCGATGACGGTACTATTATATACCTCTTGGAGCTGAAACAGGGCGCCAGCAGCGAGACGCTGCTGCGGTGTGTGCTGGAAATTCTGACTTACTGGCATACCGTAGACCACAGCAAATTGATCGAGAGTTTTCTTGGTAACGCAGTTTGCCGAACCGTGGTGCCCGCTGTATTGCTCCCGGAGGTATGCAGAGCATATCAGGAACTGGAGGAGTTAAAGCAAGGAAAGCGGCCCCAGTTAGCGGCTTTGATGGCGCAGCATGGCGTACGGGCCTTTGTGCTGGACTCCTCCCTGAACTGCCGCCATGCCTAAATTGACCGTCCACCGGGGCGCCCGCCAGATCGGCGGATGCGTCACCGAACTACGCACCTCCACCACCCGCATTGTGATTGACATGGGCAGCCCTCTCCCTGGGCCAGAAGGAACCGCACCGGAGACAGCCCTTTCCCTTTCCGGCGTCACCACCCCGGGAGAGCCCTGTGACGGGGTGTTCTTCACTCACAATCATGGGGATCATATTGGGCAAATCGGCTGTATTTTACCGGAAGTCCCTCTATTTCTGGGAGAGACTGCCCAGGATGTGGCGTTGACACTCTACCACCGCCTGGCCCGTCATGACGTGGAGGGCTGCGCCCCCATTCTGGCCGCTTTGGAACGGGCCAATACGTTTCACCCCGGCGTACCGCTGACGGTAGGCGACCTGCGTATCACTCCATTGCTGGTGGATCACTCCGCTTTTGACGCCTATATGTTCTTGATCGAGGGAGAAGGGCTCCGCATACTCCATACCGGAGATTTCCGAAATCACGGTCCCCGGGGGAAAGCGCTGTATCCCGTTTTGCGCCGCTATGTGGGCCAGGTGGACTGGCTGATTTGTGAAGGCACTACCCTCTCCCGTTCGCCCCACCCCATAATGACAGAGCGAGCGTTAGGTCGCCGCGCTCAGACAATCATCCAGAAGCACCGCCATGTCTTTGTACTGTGCTCCTCCACCAATATTGATCGAATCGCCGTCTTTACCCATAGTACACCCCGCAGCCGTCCTGTGGTATGCGACGGATATCAGAAGGAGATTTTGAACCGGGTAGAGCTCCGCAACGGAGACAAAAGCCCATTTTACCGGTTTGACCGGGTGATCCCCTATTCCAGTCGGAATCGCAAGCTGCTGAACTGGATGGCTGACCAGGGCTTTCTCATGTTTGTCCGGGCCAATGACCGGTTCCGTCAGCGCATGGAATCCTATCGAAACGACTGTGTGGTTCTCTATTCCATGTGGAGCGGATATCTGGATGGGCCTTGCGCAAATCCTGACCTGGCTCAATTCCTGGACGGCTTTCCCGTGATCCGCCTGCACACCAGCGGCCACGCAGAACACGCGACATTGCGTGAGGTCTGCCGTATTTTGCAGCCCCGCCGCGGCATCATCCCCATCCACGGAGATCAACCGGAGGTATTTCGCAGTCTGGCACCGTCCTGCCGGGTGACTTGCTTCAAAGATGGGGAAATGCTGACTTTATAACCAAGAAAAGGAGAATGACCATGGACCGTTTAGACCGATACCGGGGCTGCCTGCTGGGAGGCGCAGCCGGGGATGCTCTGGGCTACCCGGTGGAGTTTGATTCCAGAGCCGCTATTCTGTCGGCCTATGGCCCGCAGGGGATTACCGATTATGCACTTACTGACGGCATCGCCCAGATCTCTGATGATACTCAAATGACCCTTTTTACCGCCAACGCCCTGTTGTTTGCCGACACCCGCAGGCGCATCGGCGCGCCGGGTGGAACTATCGAAGGGGCAACAATGGCCTGCTATCAGGACTGGCTGCGTACTCAGCAGGAACCGTACCCTCAGCCAGCTGGAGACTACACTTCCTGGCTGGCCCATGTTCCGGAATTGTACCATCGTCGGGCACCGGGAACCACCTGTCTGACCGCCATTCACCAGGGAGCAAACGGGACCATAGGTCGTCCCATCAACCAGAGCAAGGGCTGCGGCGGAATCATGCGAGTAGCTCCCATCGGACTCTATACCAAGCATCCGGAAACGGCAGGCCTGCTGGCCGCCCAGAATGCCGCTATGACCCATGGCCATGAATTAGGCTATATTCCCGCCGGTATACTGGGCTACTGCGTCAGTACCCTCTCCCATGAAGAAAACACCTCCCTTTTGACTGCAATCCAAGCCAGTATGAATTGGGCAGCAAGGCAATTCTCCACCGCCAAGCATTTGCCCGAACTGACCGCCCTGGTAGAGCGAGCAATCAGTCTGGCTACTTCAACTCTGCCGGACGAGGAGTCCATTCGGATGCTTGGGGAAGGTTGGGTGGGAGAAGAAACCCTTGCCATCGCAGTCTATTGTGCCCTAAAATATGAGCACGACTTTGACCGTGCCCTGATTGCGGCAGTAAACCACGACGGCGACAGCGACTCCACCGGGGCCGCAACAGGAAATCTGTTGGGGGCTTACCTGGGTCTTTCTGGTATTCCCCAGAAATATCAGCACGCTTTGGAACTGAGGAAGGTCATCTTGGAACTTGCGGATGATTTATACCACGGCTGCCCTGTGGGTTACGGGCGGCAGCCAATCGTCTCTATAGTGGGAACGCCTCTCGCAGAGCCGCAGCCAGAAACTTCAGAAGATGCTATATGGGATGCCAAATATCGTACGGCCATCTATCGTCCCTCGGCTACAACTATCCTTTAAGGCAGAATGAACACATCCACCAGCGAAGCTGGTGGTTGTCACTATGCGGGCATAGCCCTTTGTTCCTCGCAGACGCGTGCAACGCGTAATACGGTCTGCCAGCTGCGTAAGGACTGTTACTTGCCGCCCGTAAACG
>DWXO01000070.1 GCA_019119165.1 Candidatus Flavonifractor intestinigallinarum
CGGTCCAGAATCATCCGGGCCGCCTGGGCCAGCTTGACCCCGGCCGTCATGCTCTTTCTCTGGAGGGTCCGGTGGGCCTCCTCCTCGCTGAGGCCCTCCGTCATCAGCTTGGCCTTGGCCCGGGCGATGCAGTCCCGCTCCTCCTGGCTGCGCCGGAGAGGCTGGGCCTGGACCCGTGCCAGCAGCTCCTCCACCGCGCCCAGCAGCTCCCCCCGGGAAGCGGGAGCGCTCAGCCGCAGGATATCCGGATGCTGCACCAGATCCAGCTGGCTCCGGGATGCCACCATCAGCATATGGCAGAAGGAGGGCAGATCCTCATAGAGCAGCTCCGCCGGGCCGTCCGGGAACTTATAGCCGCATATCACGGCGGGCACCTGCTGCTCATGGACGGTGCGCCGCACCTGGTCGGCGGAGGTACACAGCAGGCAGGCGGCGGTACCCGACCGCTCCAGGATCTCCCGGATGCGCCTGCCGTTTTGGGGCCCGGCAAAAGCCACGATTACCTTTTCCATATCCGGTCAATTCCGCTGGGGTGGGCGGGGGATCAATAGTTGATGATATACTTTTCCCGCTCCCAGGAGGACACACGGGTACGGTACTCCTCCCACTCCTTCTTCTTGCCCTCCAGGTAGTTCTGGGCCACATGGTCACCCAGGGTATCCAGGATGAGCTGGTCGGCCTCCAGTGCCTTGATGGCCTCCTCCAGGGAGCCGGGCAGGGAGTCGATGCCTCGCGCCTTCCGGGCGGCGTCGTCCATGGCGTAGATGTTCTCCGTGATCTCGGCGGGAGGAACCATGCCCTTCTCGATGCCGTCCAGACCAGCGGCCAGGCAAACGGCAAAGGCCAGATAGGGGTTGCAGGCCGGATCGGGGGAACGCAGCTCCACACGGGTGGACTGGCCACGGGAGGCGGGAATGCGGATGAGGGCGGAGCGGTTGGAGGCGGACCAGGCCAGGTAGCAGGGGGCCTCATAGCCAGGCACCAGCCGCTTGTAGGAGTTGACCAGGGGATTGGTGATGGCCGCCATGCCCTTCACATGGGCCAGCAGACCAGCAATAAAGGAGTAAGCCTCCTTGGACAGGCCCCGCTCCCCGTTGGGATCGTAAAAGACGTTCTTGCCGTTGCGGAACAGGGACATATTGGTGTGCATACCGGACCCGGCCACGCCGTAGATGGGCTTGGGCATAAAGGTGGCGTGGAGGCCGTTCTTCTGGGCCAGGGTCTTCACCGCCAGCTTGAAGGTCATGATGTTGTCGGCGGCGTGGAGGGCTTCCTCATACTTGAAGTCGATCTCGTGCTGGCCCTGGGCGCACTCGTGATGGGAGGCCTCAATCTCAAACTTCATGGCCTCCAGAGCCAGACAGATCTCCCGGCGGGTGGACTCGCCGTGGTCCAGGGGGCCCAGGTCAAAGTAGCTGGCCTCGTCGTTGGTCTTGGTGGTGGGCTTGCCCTCGTCATCGGTCTGGAACAGGAAGAACTCGGCCTCAGGGCCCACATTAAAGGCGTCAAAGCCCATATCTTTCGCTTTTTGCAGGGCGCGCTTGAGCACATAGCGGGGATCGCCGGCGAAGGGGCTGCCGTCGGTGTTGTGTACGTCGCAGATCAGCCGGGCCACCTTGCCGTGGTGGGGCTGCCAGGGAAAGACCCGGTAGGACTTCAGGTCGGGGAACAGGTACTGGTCGGACTCGTCGATGCGGACGAAGCCCTCGATGGAGGAACCGTCGAACATACACTGATTGTTTACCGCTTTTTCCACCTGGGAGGCGGTGATGGCCACGTTTTTCAGCTGGCCGAAAATATCGGTGAATTGCAGACGGATGAATTTCACGTCCTCTTCCCGTACCATGCGGATGATATCTTCTTTGGAGTGCGGCATGACAGGGGCCCCTTTCTCTCATCAAAATCATGGATTCAGATAGCAAAGAAGGCGCTCCGCCCCCCGGGCCGGAACGCCTTTGTTCACAACTGAAATTAGTATAAGTGTTCCCCCCGCTCCTGTCAAGGGAGTTGCCCACCAGAAAAAGATTTTTGTGGCAACCGGCAGGGCCGCCCTCTTTCCTTCCCTCTCCCTTGTGCGGACAGCACAAATCCAGCGCAAAAGGGCCTTCTTTCCCGGCGGCAGGCTTTTATCCCGGCAGAATCTGTGCTAAAATGCAAGCATTGGACATCCCGCAGATACGGTATCAGAAAGAAGGAACGGCAATGGATATCAACGAACAGTCCCTGGACCTCCACTACCAGCTCCAGGGCAAGATCGAGGTGGTCTCCCGCAAACCCATCCAGACCCGGGAGGACCTGTCCCTCATGTACACCCCCGGCGTGGCCGAGCCCTGCCGGGTCATCGCCAAGGACTATGAGCAGTCCTTCCGCCTCACCCGCCGGAGCAATCTGGTGGCCGTTATCACCGACGGCTCCGCCGTGCTGGGCCTGGGAGACATCGGCCCCGCCGCCGGTATGCCGGTGATGGAGGGCAAGTGCGTCCTGTTTAAAGAGTTCGGCGGGGTGGACGCCTTCCCCCTCTGCGTGGACACCAAGGATGTGGACAAGCTGGTGGAAACCATCGCCCTCATCTCCAAGAGCTTCGGCGGCATCAACCTGGAGGACATCGCCGCCCCCCGGTGCTTTGAGGTGGAGCGGCGGCTGAAAGAGGTATGTGACATCCCCGTGTTCCACGACGACCAGCACGGCACCGCCATCGTGGTGGCCGCTGCCATGCTCAACGCCGCCAAGGTCACCGGCAAGGCCATGGGCCAGATGAAAATTGTCATCAACGGCGCCGGGGCCGCCGGCATTGCCATCGGCAAGCTGCTCATCTCCATGGGCTTTGGCAACATCGTCATGTGCGACATTAACGGCATCATCTGTGAGGGGGACCAGGGCCTCAATGCCGGTCAGGAGGAGATCTCCCATATCTCCAATCTGAACCATGAACACGGCACTCTGGCCGACGCCCTCAAGGGAGCCGACGCCTTTGTGGGCGTCTCCCGCCCCAACTTGGTCACCGCCGAGATGGTGTCCACCATGAATGAGGGCATCGTCTTTGCCATGGCCAACCCCACTCCCGAAATCATGCCCGACGAGGCCAGGAAGGGGGGCGCCGCCGTCATTGGTACCGGCCGCTCCGACTTCCCCAACCAGATCAACAACGTGCTGGTATTCCCCGGCATCTTCAAGGGCGCTCTGGCCGTCCGGGCCAGGGAGATCACCGAGGGCATGAAGATCCGGGCCGCCAAGGCTCTGGCCGCCCTGGTCACCGACGACCAGCTCACCGCCGAGTACATTCTGCCCTCCGCCCTGGACAAGACGGTGGCCGACGCTGTGGCCGACGCCGTGGCCCAGGAGGCCAAAGAGCAGGGTATCGCCCGCGTCTAAGTTCTTTCAATGAAAAATCCCCGTTCCGCTTGGCGGAACGGGGATTTTTTTCTGATCCGGCAGCCGCTCTCTCAGCGGTTGCGGTTAAAGATCTTGAAGATATCGTCGAAGGGATCGTCCTCCGCAGGAGCGGCGGGGGCCTCCTGACCGGCGGCGGACTGGGAAGGCTGAGCCACAGCCTTCTTCTCCGCGGCGGCGGTGAAGGGCTTGTTGGGCATGGCGCCCTCCAACTCCTCAAAGCCGGTGGCAATGACGGTGACCCGGATCTCGTCCTCCAGGGTGTCGTCGAAGGCGGCGCCGAAGATGATGAGGGCGTCGGGATGGGCGGCCTGCTGCACCAGGTTGGCAGCGGTCTCCACTTCCTCCAGACCGATGTCCACCGAGCCGGTGACGTTGACCAGCACGCCCTTGGCGCCGTTGATGGAGGTCTCCAGCAGGGGGCTGGAAATGGCCATCTTGGCGGCCTCCTCGGCCTTGTTCTTGCCGGCGGCCCGGCCCACGCCCATGTGGGCCATACCCGCGTTCTGCATGACAGCGGTCACGTCGGCAAAGTCCAGGTTGATGAAGCCGGTGTTCTTGATGAGGTCGGAGATGGACTGCACCGCCTGGCGCAGCACATCGTCGGCGATCTCAAAGGCATTCTGGAAGGTAATCTTCTGATCGGTGGCAAACTTCAGGCGCTCGTTGGGGATAATGACCAGGCTGTCCACCCGGGTACGCAGCTCCTCGATGCCCTTTTCCGCCTGCATCATCCGCCGGCGGCCCTCAAAGTTGAAGGGCTTGGTGACCACGCCCACGGTGAGGATGCCCATTTCCTTGGCGATATCGGCCACGATGGGGGCCGCGCCGGTGCCGGTGCCGCCGCCCATACCGGCGGTGATGAACACCATGTCGGCGTCCTCCAGCGCCTTGGAGACCGCGCTGCGGCTCTCCTCGGCGGACTTGCGGCCCACCTCGGGATCGCTGCCCGCACCCTGGCCGCCGGTGAGCTTCTCGCCGATCTGAATCTTAAAGGTCGCGCTGGAAACGGCAAGCGCCTGCTTGTCCGTATTCACAGCGATAAAATCAACACCCTTGGTACCGGTTTTCACCATCCGGTTCACTACGTTGTTGCCGCCGCCGCCGACACCGATCACCTTAATAGTAACCACATTGTCCGGCCCGGTGTCCAGTCCAAACGCCATAACTGCTCCTCCTATGTAGAACATATTCGTGAAAACACACGTTGAAAAGGCAGGACCTGTTATCTTTGGTCCTCCCGGTGAGAAGATACTATATCTAGTTGATTTATTGTATCTCTCTTTTGCTTTGAGGTCAATAGCTCCCGCCGGATTTTAGCAAAGTTTTGGAACATACGGGTGCCGAATACCACCACTGCCGCCAGGTACAGGGGAATACCCAATTTCTGCCCCAGCCAGGTGAGAAAAGCGGCGATGGCGGCGTTGCCGATGGTGCCCGACAGGAACACCGACAGGCGGAACTGTTTTTCCAGCCGGGCGCAGTATCCGCCCAGGGCGGAGTCCAGGGCCGCCAGCAGTCCGGCGGCCACATAGAGGGAATATTGACTGGGGATGGTCCAGGGCACCAGAATGCCCACCAGCACACCCACCAGCAGACCGATCAATTCCAGCATTTACGCCCCCCCCTCTTCGTTCTCAGGCACCACGGTGTGGGCGTACTGATACTCCACCGTGCCGTTATACTTGGGGATGAGCAGCAGATCGCTGGCCGTCACCTTCACTGTAATGCCCCACTGGCTGAGCACATCCACCACGCCGTTGCGCATGGTGAGGGCGCTGTACAGGGTGTCGGGGTCGCCGATGGCGAAGATCACATAGGGAGCGGCGTACCGGCGGCCGTTCACCGTCACCACCGCGCCGGTGCAGCGGATCTCACTGTTGGCCAGCAGCCGCTCCCCGTTGAGGGAGATGGCCTCGGCGCCGGCGGAGCGCAGCTCGTTGACCACAGAGAGCAGGTCGTTGTCGTGAATGAGGTAGTCGGCCTCGTCGCCGGTCACATTGCTCTGGGTGGAGTCCTCCAGGATCACGGTGACGCCCGGCCCCTCCACATCGGTGCGGCCGGCGGCAATCTCCAGCTGCTCCAGCTCCTGGCGCAGGGCCTCGCCACCCTCATCCCCAGAGGCCGCCTGGTCCCGGTAGATGGCAAGCTCGCTTTGCAGCTGGGCCACCTGGTCCTCCAGCGCATCGTTCTGTTCGCTCTGCTCGTTATACAGATGCTGGAGGGTCTCCAGGCGGCTGGCGTTGGTGGCGTCCGCCGCGCCGGTGAGCTGGACCGTCCGCAGCTGGGCCGCCAGCAGATAGCCCACGATGATGCACACCACCACCACCGCGAATTCCCCTTTGTTCCTTCGTTTCTTCTCTGCCATGAAATACTCCTTGCTGTTATTGCTCCGGCGCCTGTTCCGGCACCGTGGGCGTATGGGACGGCTGGGCCGTCTCCGTCTCAGGCTGGGCGGACTCCTCCGGCACAGCCGTGGCCTCCCCGCCGGAGGCCTCCGGCTGCTGGGTGGGTTCCGTGGTTACTTGCAGGGGGCTCCACCCCTCGGGCAGCCACCGTTCGGGCAGCAGGTGGATCTTGTTATCCTCATAGTTCTGATCCAGGGTGCCCGTCCGGGGCAGCCCCCGCTCGTCCATGGTCTCCAGCGCCAGCTTCAGCTCATAGGTTTCCTGGGTAAAGTCGCCGTTCATGGGGAAGATCACCGTCAGGTTCTCGCCGTAGCCGAAGCGGATCTCGTTGGCGGAGGTCAGATCAATAACCCCTTTCAGGCTGCCCGTCATCAGCCGCTCTCGGATGGCCTTCAAAAAGGCCTGGAGCTGCTCCAGCTTGTCCTGCTGCTCGGCGGACACGGTGAGCAGATTGCCCACAGAGGGATTCACCGGGTCCAGCCCCAGCACCTGGGGCTTGCCCTGGACCAGAGCGGCATCCCCCACCTCCAGCAGCTTGCACTTGTCATCCAGCAGCCAGTAGCTGCCGCCGCTCTCCACCCAGGCCACACCGGCGCTCTCGCTTACCTCGAAAATCAGGGTGTCGGGCAGCTTCCGGCTGATGGCCACGTCGTCCACATAGGGCAGCTGGGTCAGGATGCGGTCGGCAATCTGATATTTGTTCAGGGTAAAGAGGTTGTCCCCCTTCTCCACACCGGCGGCCGCCAGAATCTCCTCCTGGGTGTACCGGGAATTGCCCGTCACCACCATGGTGTTCACCCGGAAAAAGATGATGCAGCCCGCCAAAATGGCGGCGAAGATGAGCAGAATGGACAGCAGTTTATAGAGGGCGCCAAAGCGCCCCCGATTCCGCCGCCGTCTCTTTCTGTTCCGTCTTGCCGCCATTGTGCCGTTCTCCTGTCCTTTTTCTCCATCCTCTCACAGAATGGTTGATTCTTTGCTAAGAAATTCTTACAATTTCCTCAAACTTGTCTCATGTCCGCCGGATGTGGGCCCCCAGCCGCTGCAAATCATACTCCAGGGACTGATATCCCCGGTCCATGTGGTGCAGGCCGGTCACCGTGGTGGTCCCCTCCGCCCCCAGGGCGGCCACCACCAGAGCGGCCCCGCCCCGCAGATCGGAGGCCCGAACGGCGGCTCCATGGAGCCGGGATACCCCGTACACCACCGCCACCCGGCCTTCCACCCGGATATCCGCTCCCATGCGGATCAGCTCATCCACATGGCGGTAGCGGCTCTCAAACATATTCTCCACAAAGACCGTGCAGCCGGTGCCCCCAGCCAGGGCCGCCATCAGAGGGGCCTGGGCGTCGGTGGGAAAGCCGGGATAGGGCGCCGTCCGTACCGGGCGCACTCCCTTCAGTCTGCCGTCGGACTGGAGACAGATCCGGTCCGCCTCACTGCACACCTGGCAGCCGGCCTCCTTCAGCACCGCCGTCACCGTGGACAGGGTGCGCCAATCCACCCCGGCCACCTCCACATCCCCTCCCGCGGCGGCTGCCGCGGCCAGGTAGGTGGCGGCCACGATCCGGTCCCCCATCACCCGATAGGCTCCGCCGTGGAGGGGCGCGCCCCCCTCCACCGTGATGACCGAGCTGCCCGCCCCACGGACCCGGGCGCCCAGGGCCTGCAAAAAGCCCTGGAGATCCACGATCTCCGGCTCACGGGCGGCGTTGGTGATGGTGGTGGTGCCCTGGGCGCACACCGCCGCCAGCATGGCGTTCTCGGTGGCCCCCACGCTGGGCAGGGAGAGGACGATATCCGCGCCCCGCAGCTGCCCAGAGCAGGACAGGCCCCCTTCCCGGTCCTCCACCCTGCCTCCCAGGGCACGGATAGCGGCCAGATGCAGGTCGATGGGCCGGGGGCCCAGCTCGCAGCCGCCGGGGGCGCACAGCCGCGCCTGTCCCATCCGCCCCAGAATGGCCCCCAGGAAGATGACGGAGGAGCGCATTTCCCGCATCAGAGCGTCGGGCACGTCCCAGCGGCTGGGGGCGGAGGCGTCCACCACCACCCCGTCCCCCTGCCACTCCGCCCGGCAGCCCAGGTGGCGCAGGATGGCCAGGGAGGCCTCCACGTCGGAGAGGCGGGGACAATTCTGGATCACGCAGGCCCCTGGGGCCAGCAGACAGGCGGCCAGGATGGGCAGTACGCTGTTTTTTGCCCCGTGGACCTCCACGGAGCCCTCCAGCGGCCGCCCCCCCTCGATCACATATGCACTCATAGCTTCCATCCTCCGCATTCAGGATTTATGTACGCCATCCTATGCGTCTGATGGAAGGCCGGTTCATTTTGCCCGCTTTTCCAGCAATTCCTTCAAGGTCTGATAGATTTTTTCCGCCGCGTCGGGGGAACCCATCTCCCGCAGGGACCGGCTCATGGCCTCCCTGCGGTCCGGATCGGCCAGCAATTCGCCCACCAGCGCGTGGAGCTTCTCGCCGCTGGACTCGCTCTCGGGCAGCAGCACCGCGCCGCCGGCGTTGGCCAGCACCCGGGCGTTTTTGGTCTGGTGGTCAGCCACCACATTAGGGGAGGGCACCAGTACCGCCGGCCGGGCAATGGCGGCGATCTCCGAGATGGTGGAGGCCCCCGCCCGGCAGAGCACCAGGTCGGCCGCCGCCATCACCAGAGGCATATCATAGATATACTGCCGCACCTCCACGCCGGGATATTGGGCCAGGTCCACGCCCTGCCCCTTCAGACCGGCAAGGACCTGCTCATAGTTGCGTCCCGCCCCGTGGATGTGCCGCCAGGGGGCTCCAGCCTTACATTCCCGGACAATACAGTCGGTGATCTGCTCATTCATCACCTTGGCCCCCAGGCTGCCCCACACCGACACCACCAGAGGCCGGTCGTCGGTGAAGCCCAGCTTCTCCCGGGCCTCCTTCCGGGTATAGCGGAAGAAGTCCTCCCGGACCGGGGTACCGGTGACCACCACCTTGGAGGGATCGTCATAATGGTTCCGGCTCTCCTCAAAGCCCACCATCACCACGTCCACCACCTTGGACAGGGTCTTGGTGGTGAGACCGGGGACGGCGTTGGACTCGTGGACGGCGGTTGGGATGCCCCGCTCCGCCGCCGCGTTGACCACGGGGTAGGAGGCATAGCCGCCGGTGCCCACCACCAGATCGGGCCGGAACCGGTCCAGAATGGCGTTGGCCTGCTTTTTGGACTTGTTCATGTTCAGCAGGGTCTTGATGTTGTGGACTACAGCCGCCGGGGTGAAGGACCGCTGAAAGTTGGTGATGGTCACCGTCTGGATCTCATAGCCCTCCTTGGGCACCAGCTGGTTCTCCATACCGCCGTCGGCCCCCACAAAGAGCACCTGGCAGCCCGGGTTGCGGGCCTGGAACATCTGGGCCAGGGCCACCGCCGGATTTACATGGCCCGCTGTACCGCCGCAGGTAAAGAGGATCTTCATGCCTGTCTTTCCCTCCTCACAAAGGGCAAAAGAAATTGGAAATCCGTCTTTCCGGGAATTCACTTCCCGGAAAGACACCCCGACCCGCGCCACAGGGCGCGAAACCGGGGGTATCGAGCTAAGTCGCCGGCCTTGCCGGCACGCAGGCTCGTATCCAGGGGTCGGAAGCGCCGGGGGCGCTTCCGATAGAAATCCAAATGGAATCACCACAGACACCATTGGATATCCCCTGGACTTTTCTATTCTTGTTTGGGGGCTGGTATCTGCCGCGATACCGACAACACCATTCCCATCTCCGCCAGCTGGATCATCAGTGCCGTACCGCCGTAGCTGAAGAAGGGCAGGGAGATACCGGTGGAGGGGATCAGGTTGGTAACCACGGCGATGTTCAGGAACACCTGCACCGCCGTCAGGGTGGTGATACCCACCACCAGCAGAGCGCCAAACCTGTCCCGGGCGTGGACGGCGATCCAATAGCCCCGGATCACCAGCAGGATGAACAGCAGAATGACAATGGCCGCCCCCACAAAGCCCATCTCCTCACACCAGATGGAGAAGATGTAGTCGTTCTCCGACTCGGGCAGGTAGAGGAACTTCTGGCGGCTCTTGCCGAAGCCCACCCCCAGCAGGCCGCCGGAGCCGATGGCATAGAGGGACTGGATGATCTGGAAGCCCTTGTCCCGGCCGTTCATGCCGTCGTCCCAGGGGTTTTTCCAGATGGCCAGACGGGTGGCCATGTAGCTGGTCTTGGTCATAATGACCCACAGGCCGGCCGCCGCCACGGCGCCGCCGCCGATGAACCAGTACAGCTTGATACCGGCGGCAAAGAGTACCGACGCGCCCCCCACCAGCACCAGGATGGTACCTGACATATGGGGCTCCATCAGCATAAGCACAGCCACCAGGCCCAGGATGAGAAAATAGGGGATGGGCTCCAGCACGCCCTTTTCATCCAGCCAGGCATGGAGACCGCTGAGGGGGTGCCGGGGCGGCAGCCGCTTGTGCTTTTCGGTATTGCGCTTGGACAGGCGGGCCGCAAAATACATAATGACGCCTACCTTGGCGATCTCAGAGGGCTGAAAGCCGCCGATGATGGGCAGACTGATCCACCGCTGAGCGCCCACGGTACTCTTACCGTAGCCGAAGGGGAGCACCAGCACCAGCAAAACGATGGAAATACCCAGCACAAAGACCGACAGGCCCCGGAAGGTCTGATAGTTGATCTTGGAGATCAGGAACATGGCCACCAGGCCCACCGCGCCGAACCCGGCCTGCTTGATAAAATAGTTGGCCGGGTCAAGGCCCTCGTTCATGGCGGTGGGATAGGAGGCAGAGAATACCGCCAGCACACCGATGGCGGTCAGAATGACCACCAGCATCAGAAACGGGATGTCGATGGGACCCCGGGCCAGCTGCTGCATCACCGTCAGGTCTCGCCTGCGTTTTACCATGTTCTGTCACCTCCCGTATCACGATGCAAGGGGTTCAGCGATACATGACCCCCCAGAAGGCCAGCGCGCACATCACCAGGGTGATCCCGGAGAACACGCACACCAGCTTAACCTCGCTCCAGCCTCCCATCTCCAGGTGGTGGTGGAGGGGGGCCATGCGGAAGATCCGCTTGCCGTGGGTCAGCTTGAAGTATCCAACCTGTATAATGTCGGACAAAGTCTCCGCAATGTAGATGATTCCCACCAGAATAAGCACCAGGGGGATATCCAGGGCAAAGGCCAGGCCGCACACCGCGCCTCCCAGGAAGAGGGAGCCGGTGTCCCCCATGAACACCTTGGCGGGGTGGAAATTGTAGATCAGGAAACCGGCCAGGCCGCCCAGCAGAGCGCCGGAGAAGATGCCCAGCTCATAGTGGCCCCACCACCAGGCCACGGCGGTGAAGAAGAGCATCACCGGCATGGTGACGCTGCTGGCCAGGCCGTCGATGCCATCGGTGATGTTGACGGCGTTGACGCACCCCACCATGACAAAGGCGGCAAAGACCATGTACACCGGCCAGGGCACCGACAGGGTCACGTTGAAGAAGGGGATGTACAGGTCGGGGGTCAGGTAGCCGAAGTTACGCATGAGCACCGTAAACAGGATGGCCGCCGCCAGCTGAAGGATAAACTTCTGAGGGGCGGTCAGGCCGGTGTTCTCATGCTTCTTTACCTTAAAATAGTCGTCGATATAGCCGATGATACCAAACACCAGGGCGAAGAGCAGCACAAACCCGCCGCCGAATTTACCAGCGGCAAAGTCCTGCCAGCTCAGGGCTGCCACCGCCACGATAACGGCGATGATGAACATAAGCCCGCCCATGGTGGGAGTGCCCTGTTTGGACATATGCCAGGTGGGGCCGATCTCCTTGATGGACTGGCCGGCCTTCATGCGCCGCAGCATGGGGATGAGCACCCGCCCCGCCAGGGCGGACACCACAAACCCGATCAGGCAGCTGATGACGATCCTCAACATCTCTTTTGCAACCTCCAAAGCCTCTCACAGCTCAAATTTTGTCCGTTCCAAATGGACCAGCGTAGTATTTTATCACAGACTGCCCCTGGTTTCCACTCCAAAATGCAACAAACTTACCCCACTATTTTGTGAAAAAGGCGGCCACTTCCTCCCGCTCATCCAGGTGGTGCTGCACACCGTCAATTTCCTGGTAGGTCTCGTGGCCCTTGCCCGCCAGCACCACCGTGTCCCCGGCCCGTGCCAGGGAGAGGGCCAGGGCTATGGCCCGCCGCCGGTCCGGCTCCACATGGCGCTCCGCTCCGGCGTCCTCCATCCCCTTCAGGATGTCGTCGATGATGGCCTGGGGCGCCTCGGTGCGGGGGTTGTCGGAGGTAACCACCGCCACATCGGCCAGCTGCCCGGCAATGGCTCCCATCTTGGGCCGCTTGGACCGGTCCCGGTCGCCGCCGCAGCCGAACAGACAGATCACCCGGCCGCGGGTAAAGTCCCGGACCGTGGTGAGGATGTTCTCCAAGGCGTCGGGGGTGTGGGCGTAATCGATGAGCACCGTGTAGTCCGCCGGAACGGGGACCACCTCGATGCGGCCCTTGACCCCTTTGGCATTGGCCAGGGCGGAGGCAATCTGTCCCAGCGGCAGGCCCAAGGTCAGGCCGCAGGCAATGACGCCCAGGGCGTTGTAGATGGTAAAGCCGCCGGGGATGGGCAGGCGCACCCGGGCGATAGCGTCCATGGTCACCGCCTCAAACTCCACACGGTCGGGGAAGAGCCGCAGATTCTTGGCGGTGAGATCGGCCTCGTCCCGGCATTCGGAATAGGTGAAGGCGGGACAGGGAACATTTTGGGCGTAGTACCGCCCGGCCTCGTCGTCCAGGTTGAGCACCGCCGCCCCGCACTGGCGGAAGAGCAGGCCCTTGGCCTGCCGGTAGGCCTCCATGGTCTTGTGAAAGTCCAGATGATCCTGGGTCAGATTGGTGAAGATACCCGCCCGAAAGGTAATACCGTCCAGCCGGTGGAGTACCAGAGCGTGGGAGGAGGCCTCCATCACCACATGGCTGCATCCGGCGTCGGCCATCTCCCGCAGCAGCTTCTGCACCTCCCAGGACTCAGGGGTTGTGCGGTGGGCGGGCAGGACCTCCCGGCCGATCATGTTCTGGTTGGTGCCGATAAGGCCCACCTTGGCCCCCAGCACCCCCTCCAGCATGGCCTTGAGGAGGTAGGTGGTGGTGGTCTTGCCGTTGGTGCCGGTGACGGCCAGCACGGTCAGTTCCTCCGCCGGATGGCCGAACCAGTTGGCGGACACCGCCGCCAGGGCCGCCCGGGGATCAGCTGTCACCAGCCACGGCCCTTCTTCCTCCGGCGGACGGCGGCAGAGCACTGCCGCCGCCCCCTGATCCAGCGCCTGTTGGATATACCTGTGGCCGTCGGTCTTGTAGCCCGGCAGGGCCACGAAAAGACAGCCGGGCGTCATGTCTCGGGTGTCGTAGCAGATACCTGAAATTTCCACATCCTGGACCTGACGGGCGGTCAGGGGGACCCCCGCCAGCACTTGATTCAGCTTCATGCTCACACCCCGCTTTCTCCCCTCCGGGGGAGGTGATTACAATCCCGCGCCGCTGGCTGTGGAATCGGTAAAGCGCACCTCGATGGTGGTACCCCGATCCACGCTGGTGCCCGCCTGGACGGACTGCTCATAGGCCACCACGGTGGAGCCGAACTCGGAGGCACCGCTGGCCTTCAGATAGAGGCCCTGGGCGGACAGCTTCGCCTTGGCCTGTTCCACGTTCAGTCCGATGACGCTGGGCACCTGGACCTGATCGGTGGGCACCTCGGCCCCCATGTAGACCACCACTTCGCTGCCGCCGGGGATGGTGGCGCCGCTGGCCGGGATCTGGCCGGTGACGGTGTCGCCGTCGCCCACCACCCGGATGGACAGATTGTTCTTTTTCAGGGAGGTGGTGGCGTCGGCCTCGGTGAGCCCGGTCAGGTTGGGCACGATCACGTCGGCAGTGGCGGAGTAGGTCTTTTCCACCCCCAGGTAATCCAGGATCTTCTCCATCAGCTCGCCGGCCTTGAGGGCGGCCATGTTGCCGCCGCTGATGTACCACAGGTCCTCCGTATAGTTGGAGCCGGGGCTGTTGGGCTTGGGGCTGTCGTAGGCCAGCAGAATGACCACCTGGGGATCGTCCGCCGGGGCAAAGCCCAGGAAGGAGACGATGGTATGGTCCTCGCCCTTCAGGGTCTGGGAGGAGCCGGTCTTGCCGCCGATGCGGTAGCCCTCCACGGCGGCATTCTTACCGGTGCCGCCGTCCACCACCTTTTCCAGAATGGTCCGGCACCGCTCGCTGGTCTGCTCGCTGATGACCTGCCGTACCTCGGTGGGCTCGGTATGCTGGAGCACGTTGCCGTCGGCGTCGGTAATCTGGCTCACTACATAGGGCCGCATCAGGTGACCGCCGTTGACCACGGCGGAGGCGGCGGTGATGAGCTGCAAGGGGGTGACCTGGAAGCGCTGGCCGAAGGAGGCCACCGCCAGGTCCACGTTGGTAAATTTCTCCCGGCTCCAGATCACGCCGGTGGTCTCACCCTGCATATCGATGCCGGTGGTCTCCAGGAAACCGAAGTCCTCCAGGTAATCGTAGAACTTCTCCGCGCCCAGCCGCTTGCCGATCTCAATGAAGGCCGGGTTACAGGAGTTGGCCACCGCTTTGGCCAGATCCTGGTCGCCGTGGCCGTCTCGATCGGAGCAGCGGATGGGGTCGCCGGTCCACCCCTCCACCTGGGCCACACCGGTACAGAAGAAGTGGTCGCTTTCGCTGACCACGCCCTCCTCCAGGGCGGCGGCCAACACAATGGACTTGAAGGTGGAGCCGGGCTCATAGGAGCTGGTTACCGTCTTGTTGGCCCACTGGCTGTAAAGGACATCCTTCTCCGCCTCCTGGATGGCCGCGTCGTAGGCCTCCTGGGCGGTAGCGCCCTCAGCCAGGGCCTTCGTATAGGCCTCCTCCTTAGTGTATCCGCCGCTCTTGATGTCCTCCAGGTACTGGAGGAGCACCGGGTCGCTGACGGTCCAGGGATCGTTCAGATCAAAGGTGGGGGAGTTGGCCCAGCCCAGGATGGCCCCGGTGTTGGGGTCCATCACCAGGCAGAACGCGCCGTCCTGCACGTCGAACTGCTCCACGCCCTCCTGGAGGATGCTCTCACAGTAGGACTGGATGGTGGCGTCGATGGTGAGGGTCAGATTATTGCCGTCCGTGGCGTCGTAGTAGTCCTCAAAGCGGTAGAGCAGCTCGGTGCCCACGCCGTCCTTGGCGGTGACCACCCGGCCGGTCTGACCGGACAGTTCCTCCTCAAACTGGGCCTCCAGGCCGTAGGCGCCCACGTTGTCGGTGTTGGGATTGACCCAGCCCACCACATGGGCCGCCAGGCTGCCCTTGGGGTAGTAGCGTTTGCTGGTGGGCATCAGGTAGATGCCGTGGGACAGGTGGTTCTCGGTGATAAATGCCTGGACCGCCTCCGACTCCTCGGGCTCCACCCTGTATTTGATGATCTCATACTGGGAGTTCTTGTTCTCCAGGTGGCTCATCACATCCTCCACCTCCAGATCCAGAAGGGCGGCCAGATTTTCCGCCACAAACTGGTCGGTGGGCTCCGGGTAATCGGGCAGCGTACCGCCGTTTTCCTGGGCGTCCTCCACCTTCTCCCGATAGGTCTCCTGAGTCTCCATCAGATCCTTGGGGGAGAGCTGCACGTTGTAAACCGTGGCGCTCATGGCCAGCACCGCCCCCTGGCTGTCATAGATAGTGCCCCGGTTGGCGGTGACGGTGCTGTCTCTGGTCTGCTGCTGCACCGCCAGCTCCTGGTAGTAGTCATGCTGGCTGATTTGGATCTGCCACAGCTTGAAGAACAGGGGAACAAACACCACCAGTCCAAACAGCGCCATGAGAAACAGGCTGCGGATCAAAATGGTACGGTTGGCCCGCCGGTCCGGCCGCTGCCGGATGATTCGAGTGCCTTTCTTTCTTTTTTCTGCCATTTCCGGCTCACCTCGCTTGGGATCATACTGCACTTGTATGCTGCTTCACGGCTTGAAATACCGCAGGAGGGCGTAAGAAAATTTCTTTTCTTACGCCCTCTCAGCTTGTCGAAACATTGTTTCGACAAGCTGAGGCACTTTTTGAATGGATTGCTCCATTCAAAAAGTGTTTGACTGGACGCGAAAGACAACCCTGACGGTTTATCTACGCGCTAAGTGCCGCTTTCAGCGGTTGCGCTCCGAATCGTCCTGCGGGACAGTCTTTCACACTATCTTTCCCTCCGAATCCTTTGGCTGGAAGTTCTTCTGATAGACTGAGAAGGGCGTAAGAAAATTTCTTTTCTTACGCCCTCTCTCTCACTTACACTTGCTTGCTGACTTGTTTTTGCCGGCGCCCTGAGGCCGCCCGCTTTCTTTTTGCCCGCTGATGCAGTATATGGCGCTCATCAACTGAAATATTCCACAATCTCCGTAAAGATGGAACGCATACTCTCCACGGCTCCCTCCACACCGGTGGCTTCCTCCTCCTGCTGGAAGTAGGTCACCGCGTCGGGCTCGGACAGATCCACATAGATGATCTGCCCGTTCTGGGGCTTGACCATGGCGCCGCTGTCCGTCAGGGTTTTCTCAATGCTCTCCAGGTCGTAGGCCAGCTCATACTGCGCGCGGAGCTTGGCCTCCTCGGTTTTCAGGCCGGTCAGGTCGGACCGCAGGGACACCACCTGATCGGAAATCACCGCCAGCTGCACATAGCTGAACAGCAGCAGCACCGCGAACACCAGCACCGCCAGGAAACCAACCACGGCAAAGGGAGATACGATACCGGCTTCCCGCACCCGAACCTTGGGGCGAACCACCGCCCGCTCCCGGGGACGGACCAGAGGGCGGGGGCGCAGGACCTCTTCCTGCTCCAGCTGCCGGGCCGCGGAGCCGTCATACGCAGGGAACGGGATCGTATCGTACTTGGAATATTTTCTGCGCTTCACGGCAGTTGCCATGGCTGCTCCACTCCATTCTCATTCGTAAATCTGCCGCTATCTCTCTCTCAGCTTTTCCGCCACCCGCAGCTTGGCGCTGCGGGCACGGGGATTCTCTTCCAGTTCTTCCGGCCCGGACACAATGGGCTTCCGGGTGACCAGCTTGATCTGAGGCTTTTTCCCGCACACACACACCGGGAAATCCGGAGGACAGGTACAGCCCTTGGCATACTCCGCCAGGCCGTTCTTCACGATCCGATCCTCCAGGGAGTGGAAGGAGATCACCGCCAGCCGTCCGCCGGGGTTGAGCCGGGGCACCGCCGCACGCACCATCTTGTCCACCGAGCCCAGCTCGTCGTTGACCGCGATGCGGATGGCCTGAAAGGATCGCTTGGCCGGATGCTGCTTCTCCCGCAGGGCGGAGGCGGGCATGGCCCCCTTGATGATGTCCACCAGCTCCAGGGTGGTCTCCACCGGCTTCTTCTCTCTGGCCCGTACAATGGCCCCGGCGATGGCGGAGGAGTAGCGCTCCTCGCCGTACTGCCACAGGATGCGCCGCAGCTCCTCCTGGGGCCACTCATTCACTACAATGCGGGCGGTCAGGCCGTCGGACCGGTCCATCCGCATATCCAGCGGCGCGTCCGCCATATAGGAAAAGCCCCGGGACCCGTCGTCCAGCTGCGGGGAGGATACCCCCAGGTCGAAGAGCATCCCGTCCACGCCCTCCAGGCCCAGACCGTCCAGAATGGCGTCCAGCTCGCAGAAATTGCTATGGACCAGGGTCACCTTGTCCCGCCACTGGGCCAGCCGCTCCTCCGCCGCGTCCAGGGCCGCCTGGTCCCGGTCCACGCAGATCAGCCTGCCGCTGGTCAGCCGCCCGGCAATCTCCCGGCTGTGACCGGCCCGGCCCAGGGTGCCGTCCAGATAGACGCCCTCCGGGCGGATCTTCAACGCTTCTATACATTCCGCCAGCAGCACCGGCTTGTGAGAAAATACAGCTTCACTCATCTCAGAACCCCAGCATCTCCATACAGGCGGACATCTTCTCCGGCGTCATCTCTTCCTCCTCCTGGGCCTGCCAGGCGTCGGCGCTCCAGATCTCGGCCCGGTCGTTGACGCCGATAATGACCACGTCCTTGTCCAGTCCGGCATACTTCCGCAGCTTCTGCGGAATGACGATGCGCCCCTGGCTGTCCAGCTCGCACTTGGCGGCGTTGGCAAAGAGGGGACGCATGGCTTTGGACTGACTCATGGGAAGGGAGGAAAATTTTTCTGTAAACCGGTCCCAGGTGGACTGGGGATAGATGGCCAGACAGGCGTCCACACCCATAGCTAGATAGAAGGTGACCCCCAGTTCCTCCCGGAGTTTGGCGGGAATGAACAGGCGTCCCTTGCCGTCGATGCTGTGCTCGTAGGTGCCGGTCACGCCTTTCACTTCCCTCCATTTTGGTGTTTTTGAGCGGAGTTTTCCCCCACTTCGCTCCACCGTCCCCTTCAGTATAAAGGTTCTGTAACGGAATTGCAATAGTTTTTTACTCTTTTTTAACCCCCAAACTCCCTGTTTTTCCTCCGAAACTCGTGCTTTTTTGCATCAAAAACAAATGTTCGAATTCTTTTCGTTTCCAATCGGCAGAAAAAAGCACCATACCTTGTGGTATGGTGCGAAAAAAATCACAATTTCCATGTATTATGTAAATAGGATAATGGAAAAAAACAGCTCTCCGCTCCACTGGAACGGAGAGCCGTTTTGCTCATTCGTCGGCCTCGGCGTCGTAGGGCTGGCGGCTGGTCTGAGAGCCGCCGCCGCCGGCCACCGCCCGGAACCGGGCCCGGGACTTCTTGATCTCGTCATAGGCCTCGGCCACCGCCTCTTCGGTGCGGCGGAGGGCGTCCTCGCAGTAGTCGTTGGCCGCCTTGCGCAGGTCCCGGCTGCGCTCTTCGGCGGTACGCATCATCTCGTTGGCCTTCTGCTTGGTCTGGGCCAGCAGCTCGTTCTCCGACACCATCTGGCGGGCCTGCTCCTCCGCCTGCTTGCGGATCAGCTCGGCCTCCCGCTTGGCGGAGTTGATATAGTCGGTACGGGCGGCGATAAGCTTTTTGGCCTCGCTGAGCTCCATGGGGAACTGGCCCCGCACCTCGTCCAGCAGATCCAGAGCCTTGTCCCGCTCCAGAATACATTTATCGCTGCTCAGGGGCATATTCTTGGCGTCTTCGATCATCTCATAGAGCATATCCAGTAATTCTTCCACACCGGTAGCCATCAGCGATCCCTCCCGCTTTCGATTTTTTGCCGGACGTCCTCGATGATCTCACGGGGAAGGAAGTCCGATAGATCCGCTCCGTAGCGAGCCATTTCCTTAACCACGCTGGAGCTGACATAGGTGTATTTGGTGCTGGACGGCAGAAACATGGTCTCCAGCCTGGGATTGAGTTTTCGGTTGATGAGGGCCATCTGCAATTCGTTTTCGTAGTCGGACACCGCCCGCAGGCCCTTCACCAGGGTACAGGCCTTCTTCTGCCGGGCATACTCCGCCAGCAGGGTGGAGGAGCAGTCCACCTCCACGTTGGGCAGCTTGGCCACCACCTTGCGGATGAGCTCCGTCCGCTCCTCCGGGGTAAAGAGGCCCCGGTTCACCTTCTCCGAGTTCACCAGCACGCAGACAATGAGCCGGTCAAAGCAGACTGCCGCCCGCTTGATGATATTGAGATGCCCCAGCGTAATGGGGTCAAAGCTGCCGGGGTAGATGGCTGTCTTCATAAGGGCTTCACATCCTGTTGCCGACGGTACGGTGATAGAGGGTGAGTTTAATCTTGCCGTAGCGGTACTCACGGCCCTTCTCATAGGGGCCTTCCAGCTCCGGCAGCACCGACTCGGCGGCGCTTTCGCAGACTATTATACCATTCTCCGTCATAATGTCAATCTTAGCGATGGTCTCCAGAGCCTTCTCCAGTATCCCCTTATTGTACGGCGGGTCCAGGAACACCAGATCAAATTTCTCCCGGCAGCCGGTGAGGAAGGCCAGATAATCCCCCTGGATCACCTTGGCACTGTCGGCCAGCCTGGTGTGGGCCAGATTCTCCCGCACCACCGCGGCGGCCTCCTTCCGCAGGTCCACAAAGGTGCAGAAGGCAGCCCCCCGGGACAGGGCCTCAATGCCCATCTGACCGGTGCCGGCAAACAGGTCCAGCACCTGCCGGCCCTCAATGTCAAACTGAACGATATTGAATACCGATTCCTTCACCTTGTCGGTGGTGGGACGGGTCTCCAGACCGGGCAGCTCCTTCAGCTTTCGGCCCCGGGCAATTCCGGTAATCACTCTCATGCGGGTCCTTCCCCTTTCGGATGAAAATAGTCGTATACCGCCTGGGCGGCGTTCTTGGGCACCACCTCCGCCAGCTGGGCCTGGGTGGCTTCCCTGATCCTCTTGATGCTTTTAAAATGCTTGAGCAGGTCGCTCCGCCGCTTCTCCCCCACGCCGGGGATCTGGTCCAGCACGGAGCCTTTTACCCGCTGGTTCTGCTGCTGGCGGTGGAATTCGATGGCAAAGCGGTGGGTCTCCTCCTGGATCTGGCCGATGAGGGAGAAGATGGCCTGATTCCCCTGAATCCCGATCTCCTTCCCCTCAGGAGTCACCAGGGCCCGGGTGCGGTGGCGGTCGTCCTTCACCATGCCGAAGATGGGGATGGTCAGTCCCAGCGTCTCCAGCACCTTCACCGCCACATTGGCGTGGTTGACGCCGCCGTCAATGAGCAGCAGGTCGGGCTTGTCCGCGAATTTCTCGTCCCCCTCCAGGTAGCGCTTGAACCGCCGTGTCAGCACCTGCTCCATGGAGGCGTAGTCGTCGGGGCCGTCCATGTCCTTCAGCTTGAAGTGGCGGTAATCCCGCTTCAAGGGCCGGGCGTTCACATACACTACCATGGAGGCCACAATGTCGTCGGCCCCCTGGTTGGAGATATCGTAGGACTCGATGCGGCGGGGCGGCTCCTCCAGGTCCAGCAGCTTGCCCAGCAGCTCCATCAGCTTGCTCTGCCGCTCCTCCCGGGTGGTCCAGCGCTCCACTTCCTCCACCGCGTTCTTGTTGGCCAGGCGGATCAGGTCCATCTTGGCCCCCCGCTGGGGGGTGATCAGCTCCACCTTGCGGCCCGCGTCCTCGGACAGCATCCGCATGAGCGGCACCTCGTCCTCCAGCTCACAGGGCAGCAGGATCTGCCGGGGCAGGTTTCCCCGGCCTCCATAGTATTGCCGCACCAGGGCGGACAAAATGTCCGCAGTTTCCTCCTCCATGGGGGTGTCGATCAGGTCCCAGTCCTTGGCGGCCAGCTCCCCCTCCACAAAGTGGAGTACCACAAAGCAGCTCTTGGTGGCCTCCCCCTTGTGGAAGCCTATCACGTCGGTGTCGGCCAGGGAGCCGGCCACCACCTTCTGCCGCTTGCCCAGCAGCTCAATGGCCTTGTAGCGGTCCCGCAGCTCGGCGGCCTTCTCAAAGCGCAACTCCTCGGCGGCCAGCTCCATCTCCGCCTTCAGCTCGTCCCCCACCTCCTGGAACTTGCCCTCCAGCAGGCGGACGGCCTGGTCGATGGCCTCCCGGTAGCGGCTCTGGTCCATGTCCTTCCGGCAGTAGCCGTCGCACTGGCCCATATGATAGTTGAGGCAGGGCCGCTCTTTCCCGATATCCCGGGGGAACTTTTTATTGCAGGAGGGCAGGCACAACGCCACCCGCAAAGCGTCGATAATGTTCTGGGTGTTGCCCCGGCTGCCGTAGGGGCCGAAGTACCGGGCCCCGTCCTCCGCCGCCCGGTTGGCCAGGGAGAATTTGGGGTACTCCTCCTTCACCGTCAGGCGGATGTAGGGGTAGCCCTTGTCGTCCTTGAGCAGGATGTTGTACCGGGGCTGGTGGCGCTTGATGAGGGAATTCTCCAGCACCAGGGCCTCAAACTCCGAGTCGGCCACGATGACATCGAAGTGGTCGATCTGGCTCACCATGGCGCGGGTCTTTTCGGTGTGGGAGGCCAGGTTGGCAAAATATTGGCTCACCCTGTTTTTCAGGGCCTTGGCCTTGCCCACATAGATGACCACATTTTTGGCGTCCTGCATGATATACACGCCCGGCTTCAGCGGCAGGGCATGGGCTTTTTCTTTTAACTCGTCAAAGGTCATAACAGAAGCTACAGGCCCTCCTCTTTGCCAGGCTTATTATGCCCTGCCGCTGGGAGCGGCAGCGACCCGGCGCTCTGCGCCGTCCGAGCGTTTGGCCTCAGGCCAAACCTCGCCACAGGGGCAATTCACTTGCCCCGAGGATGTAAAATCATCCCCTGGGGGTCCCCAAAAGCGCCCCACGCTTTTGGGGGGATGGGGCATGGGCTTTTTCTTTTAACTCGTCAAAGGTCATGGATGTGCGTCATGCCCTCCTTTCTGCCGTGCATGGAGATCCTATTATCAAAAAAAGCGCCGCAGATGCGGCGCTTTTTTCTCTCGCTTTGGTCGCTTACTCAGAGAAGTTGGAGGAGATCAGCTCGATGAGAGCCTCCACAGCTTCCTTCTCGTCGGGGCCGTCTGCAATGAGGTTAATGGAAGTCCCCTTGACGATCCCCAGAGAAAGCACACCCAGCAGGCTCTTGGCATTGACTCTCCGCTCGTCCTTCTCCACCCAAATGGAGCTCTTGAACTCATTGGCCTTCTGGATGAAGAACGTAGCCGGTCTGGCGTGCAGGCCGACCTGGTTGTTCACAACTGCCTCTTTCATATACATAGCGTTTCCCCCCAAGATGCATTCGCATACTTCGTATAATAGGATAGCAAATTTATCCCAAACCGTCAATGACAAAATGCACAAAATCCGTGCAAGAATCTGTTTTGAATGACGAACCGCCCGGTATTCTTTCCGAATCGGAACATACACTCCATCACCGCAATTCGGCGATGGTCACGCCATCTTCCCCCTCGCCGTAGCGGCCGGGGCGGAAGGACTTCACATAGCGGCTGCGCTTGAGGTGCTCCCGCACCGCCTTGCGCACCGCGCCGGTACCCTTGCCGTGGATGATGCGCACCTCGTTGAGCCGGCCCAGCACCGCGTTGTCCAAAAACAGGTCCAGGGCCCCGATGGCCTCGTCGGTCATCATGCCCCGCAGGTCCACCTCGGGAGAGGCCCCCAGGGAGCGCAGCTTGTGCTCCGCCCGGGCCACCACCTTCTTGGCGGCCTTGACACTCTCCCCTTCCACCACCCGGACCTCGTCCTGCTTGGCGGTGATCTTCAAAATACCCGCCTGGAGCTGGAGGGAGCCGTCCTTGTTGACCTCCAGCACGGTGGCCTGGGTGCCCATCTTCACCAGCTCCACCGTGTCTCCCTTTTGGGCCGGACGGGTGGGCGGGGGCACGGGGGCTTCGGGCCGCTGGCCCAGCTTGCCCTCGGCCTCGTTGAGGCGATGGCGCAGGCCCGCCCGCTCGTCGTTGATCTTCTGCCAGTCCTCTTCCTTCCGCTGGCGGCGGCGCATTTCATTGAGTTCCTTGAACACCTGGTCGGCGGTGTCTCTGGCCTCGTCCAGAATGGCCCGGGCCTCCGCCTGGGCCTTCTCCACCGCCTTCTGGCGCTGCTGGTCCATCTGGGCCTTGTACTCCCGGGATGCCTTGGCGGTCTCCTCCATCTCCCGGCGGAGGCGTGCGGCGGCCTCTTTCTCCTTCTCCATCTCCTGGCGCTGCTCGTCCAGCTGGGTGAGCACATCCTCAAACCGGACGTTCTCCGCGTCAATGCGGGCGGCGGCCTTCTGAATGATGGCCTTGGGCAGGCCCAGCCGCTCGGAAATGGCAAAGGCGTTGGACTTGCCGGGGATGCCGATGAGCAGCCGGTAGGTGGGGGCCAGGGAGTCCACGTCGAACTCGCAGGAGGCGTTCTCCACTCCCGGGGTGGTCATGGCGTACACCTTCAGCTCGGCATAGTGGGTGGTGGCGGCCACCAGCGCGCCCATCTCCCGGGCGGACTCGATGATGGCAGCGGCCAGGGCCGCGCCCTCGATGGGGTCGGTGCCCGCTCCCAACTCGTCGAAGAGGATGAGGGTACGGTCGTCCGCCTCCTGCAAAATGCCCACAATGTTCACCATGTGGGAGGAAAATGTGGACAAGTTCTGGGCAATGGACTGCTCATCGCCGATATCGGACAGCACCCGGTCAAAAACTTTTACACAGCTGCCGTCCCCCACGGGGATGTGGAGGCCGCACTGGGCCATGAGGGTCAAGAGGCCGATGGTCTTAAGGGTAACCGTCTTGCCGCCGGTGTTGGGGCCGGTGATCACCAGGGTGTCAAAGCTCTCCCCCAGCATCAGGTCGTTGGCCACCGCCTTGTTGGGGTCCAACAGGGGGTGGCGGGCCTTTCGCAGGTAGAGGCCCTGATCGGACAGCCGGGGCGCGCCCGCCCGCATCCGATAGGCCAGCTTGGCCCGGGCAAAGATCACGTCCAGGATGATGAGCAGGTCGTAGTCCTGGCTGATGTCCTCTTTGTATTGGGCGCACTGGGCAGACAGCTCCGCCAGGATGCGCTCGATCTCCTTCTCCTCCTTGGCCTGCAATTCCCGCAGTTCGTTGTTGGCCTTTACCACTCCCATGGGCTCAATGAAGAAGGTGGAGCCGGAGGAGGACACGTCGTGGACCAGGCCGGGCACGTCGTTCTTGTGCTCCGACTTCACCGGCACCACATAGCGGTCGTTGCGCTGGGTGATGATGGACTCCTGGAGGTACTTGGACTGGTTGGAGGAGATCAGCTTGTTCAGGATGTCCCGTACCTTGGAGGCGGTAGCCCGGATGTGCCGCCGGATGGAGGCCAGCTCGGGGCTGGCGGCGTCGGCAATCTCATCCTCCCCCACGATGGCCCCGGTGATGCGCTCCTCCAGGAACCGGTTGGAGGTGAGGGAACGGAAGAGGTGGTCAATGCAGGTCTTGGCCCGGTCCCCCTCTCCTTCGCCGTACTCCTTGGCGGAGCGGGCGGAGCGGAGCACGGCGGCGATGTCCAGCAGCTCCCGGGTGTTGAGAGCGCCGCCCATATTGGCCCGCTGGAGGGAGGCCCCCACCGGGCGTACGCCGGAGAAGGAGGGGGAGCCCCGCAGAGCAGTCATGTTCACCGCGGCAGTGGTCTCGTCCAGGGCCCGCTGCACGTCGTCCACATCGGTCAGGGGCCGCAGGGCCAGGCAGCGGTCCTTGCCCTCCTCGGTCACCGCCTGGTCGGCCAGCTTTTCCAGCACCCGGGGCAGTTCCAAGGTCTGAATGGATTTTTCAAATAAATCGGTCATGTAGGTTCTCCAAGTCGTCGGTTTCGTATCAACGGGATGTGGGAGCGGATGTCCTCATCCCAATAATTCGCATTTCAGGGTAATCAGCGCCCGGCCTCCCACTCGTACCTTGACGCCGTTCTCGTCCTCGGTGATGCGGCTCAAAATTTCGGAGGGCTTGCCCATCTTCTCCCCCTGGACAAAGCGGTTGTCCGCACCGGCCTGGATCAGCCCCCGGCGGAACAGGTAGTAGGTCAGGGCTCCGTTGGAGGTGCCGGTGGCCGCCTCCTCGGGGATGGCGTACAGGGGGGCGAAGTTGCGGCAGTGGGCGGCGGCGTCCGGGGTGTGGGGGCAGAACATATGCACCCCCACTACGTTGTAGTGCTCCGACAGGCGGGTGACCTCAGGCTCGTTCTGCACCGCCCGGTCCAGGGTCGCCAGGTCACGCACCGGCAGCAAAATGTCCATCAGGCCAGTGCTCACTGCCTGGGGCTCCAGGCCCTCCGGCCGGTCGGTGAGAGACAGACCATAGGCGGCGTACAGCGCCTCCTGTTCCTGTTCGGAGAAGGTGGGACCGTCGGTGGGGGGCGCCATATCCATCCACACCGCGTCGTCCCCCACCCCGATCTCCAGGTCACCGGAGCGGGTATGGAGGGCGTAATCTCCGGGAACAATGGCCCCGGTATCCCGCAGGACAGTGAAGGCGGCGATGGTGGCGTGGCCGCACAGGTCCACCTCCTCGGCGGGGGTAAAGTAGCGGATATGGAAAGCTTTGTCCCCGGTCCGGCGGACAAAGGCAGTCTCGGAGTGCTTCAGCTCCCCGGCCAAGGCCCGCATCAGGGATTCCTCCGGGAAGTCTCCCTCCCCCAGGAGGGCCACGCCGGCCTGGTTGCCGGAAAAGCGCACGGTGGTAAAGGCGTCTGCCACATACAGTTCCATGTTACATCCCCGCTTTCAGTTCATGATAAAAATCCAGGGTGCGGAATCCCCGGTCCAGCTGGGTGCGCAGGAAGCCCTCGCACACCCGGGCCAGGCAGTCCAGCCCCCCTTGGTCCAGTTGAAAGGAGAACAGCCGCTTGGGATCGCCGTAGAGAATGTGCCGCAGGGCGGACAAGGTTCCCTCCGTCAGGGGCAGGGAGGTGCCCTCCCCCACCTCGCTTTTGCAGGAGGCACAGTGGAGCACGCCCTCCGCCAGATTCAGCATGGGCTTTTCCGGGTCGGGCCTACCGCATACCGCACAGGCGTCGGCCAGGGGTTCATAGCCCTCCAGGGCCATGAGCTTCATCTCATAGGCTCCCTTCACCAGGGCCTGGGGCTTGTTCAGCTTGTCCAGGGCGTGAAGGCTGTTCAGGATCAGGGACATGGCGGCGGGATCGGGCCGTCCCTCCACCGCCACCGCCTCCATCACCTCGGCAAAGTAGGAGCCCAAAGCCAGCAGCTCCACGTCTGATTTGACGTGCCAGAACTGCCGGATGGACTCGGCCTCGTTGAGGGTTATCCGGTCCTGATAGGCAAAGAGGGTCATGTCGGAGTAGACCAGCAGCTGGGCGGAGGCCGCCAGGGGGCTGTTTTTCCGGCGGCAGCCTCTGGCCTTCACGGTGCGCTTGCCCCCCTCGGCGGTGAGGACGGTGAGGATCTTGTCGGACTCCTTGTAGTTGACCTCCCGCAGCACCAGACCCTGCGTGGCAATGTGCATCTCCGTCCCTCCCCCGTTGCTTGTAGCTGCATTATACCATCGGGGGATGGCGGACGCAAGCGCCCCCCGGTCAGGGGTTCAGCCCGTAATACTCGCACAGCCGGGATACCGCCTCCAGAGCCTCCTGAGGCGGCACCCACAGATCGGGCTGAAACCCGGACTCCTCCCTATTGCCGTCAGGCGTCAGCATCAGGCTGGTGCCAAAGGAGACACTCAGGCCGGAATTGGGCAGACAATAAGTCTGGTTGTTGGTCATCAGCGTAGCCCCGCAGGTGTTACTGCCCACGAAGACCACGTGTTCCAGGGTACGCAGATCCCCCACAAACCATTCGCCCGCCGAGGCCGTGGCATAATCGGTCAGACAAAAAATAACACTGTCCTGCTCCACCCAGGCCCCTTCCGTTTTCTGAATCACAGGTTCCCCCGGCTCCTCTGGCACCGGATAGCCCAGTGCCTCCATGTAGCCATTCAGGGGGGACCAGCGGATAAGGGTGCTCTGGCAGGGGCTGGGGGCGGCTCCGACAAAGCCCTCAAACCACCGCCGGGCAAAGGCGGGCTGTCCGCCGATGTTGCCCCGCAGATCGATGACAAACACCGGCAAATCCCGGTAGCTCTCCCCGCTGTCAGCAAACTCATTCAGCTGGTCCATGCGCTCATACCAGCTGTCCCCCTCCGCCCCCATATCGGAGAGGACCTGGTTCACCAGCACCGTCAGGCCGTCCGCCTCCCGCCTCTCATATGCGGTGGTACCTGCGCCGGGGGCGGCCTCAGCCAGGGTCCAGGCCAGGCCGGTGTACTTCCCCAGCGTCTCCGGCAGGTCCCTGCCATCCCTGCTCAGGGCGGCAAAGCACCAACTCAGGGCCCCGTCCGGCCCGATGGTGCGCTTCACATAGGCGGAATCCATGGCCGCCGCCTGCTCCTCATCCAGGTAGAGGTCAGGCACATAGTACATATTCTGCCGCTGGGCGGCGGAGAGGTAATGCCCATTGATGGCAAAGTGGCCGTCCAGGATCAGGGGCGTCAGGGTGCTCTCCAGACTCTGCTGGAGGCTTTTGGCGCTGACCATTGTCTCGCCGGAGAGATCGTCCAGCACCTGTTCCAGGGCAGGCCGAAAGGCCTCATCCCCGCCAAAATAGCCATAGCCCCCGTAAAAATCGTGGAGCAGCTGAAAAAATGCCTCCGCGTCCTCTTTTGCCTCCTGGGCCGTCAGCGTAGATTTGCCCGCCCCGCTGTCCAAATACCAGGGGTCCTGGGTATCGTAGGTCCCAGCCAGCGTATCGGGGTAGGGATAGGCGGTCAGATCGGGAGCTGTCCCCTGGGTCACACTGGTTTTGTGCCCCTCATCGGTCCGGGAGAGAAACTCGTCCCACGCCCCCTGCTTCTGTTCCGCCTCCGAGGGGCCGCAGGCGGACAGAAGGGCCAGTCCGGCGGCAAGACACACTGCTCCCGCCCTCTGCATCCATTTCATAAGCGATGCCTTCTTTTTATCTGTTGGTAAAAGAGTGTCCCGGGCCAGGCCGGAACACTCTTTTTCATACGCGGCAGCTGTTACTCATCCCGGTAGCCAAAGTTGTGGATGAGATTCAGGCTATCTCTCCACCCCTCCTTGACCTTGACCCAGGTCTGAAGGAACACCTTGGTGCCCATAAATGCCTCGATGTCGGTGCGGGCCAGAGTGGAGATCTTCTTCAGCATGGCGCCCCCTTTACCGATGATAATGCCCTTGTGGCTGGCCTTCTCGCAGTAAATGGTGGCGTCCAGGTCGATGATCTCATTGTCCCGCTCAGAGAAACGGGTAATCTCCACGGCGGTGCCGTGGGGGATCTCCTTGTCCAGGCAGAGCAGCAGCTTCTCCCGGATGATCTCGGCGCACACCTGCCGCTCGGGCTGGTCGGTGACCATGTCGTCGGGGAAGAGCTGGGGACCTTCGGGCAGGAACTCGGCCAGCAGGTCCAGCAGCTCGTTTACGCCCTCGTTCTGCTTGGCGGAGATGGGCAGGATGGCGTTGAAGTCGTGGGCCTGGCCGTAGGTCTGCATCACCGCCAGCAGGGCCTCCTTCTCCACCGTGTCCATCTTGTTAATGACCAGAATGGAGGGAACCCCCAACTGCTTGATGCGGGCGATGAGTTCGGCCTCAGGGCCGCCGATGTGAGGGATGGGCTCCACCAGCAGCAGGATGGCGTCCACGTCAGCCACGCTCTCCTTGACTACCTTCACCATGTAGTCGCCCAGCCGGGTGCGGGCCTTATGGAGGCCGGGGGTGTCCAGAAAGACATACTGGCACTCCCCCCGGTTGACCACGGCGCTGATGCGGTTGCGGGTGGTCTGGGGCTTGTTGGAGACGATGGCGATCTTTTCGCCCACCAGGGCGTTGGTCAGGGTGGACTTGCCCACGTTGGGCCGGCCCACAATGCTGATCATTCCAGATTTTTTAATTTCCATAGGTGATCCTCAACTTTCTTGAGCAATTTTATTTATATGCGGTCTTTTTTCATAGGCCGTATATTTACTGTTTATCCTGCTTCTCCAGCAGGGCGCGAATGGCGGAGAGCTCCTCTTTCAACTCGGAGTGCTCCTTCTCAAGCTTTTCCCGCTCGGCCGCGGCCGTGCCCACAATGATGCCCGGCAGGGCCATGAGGAGAAACATCATCACTATTTCAAGCAGGCCGTTACCCCCGCCCAGGCCGCTCAGCACCATGAGAATGAGGTAACAGAGGGCGATGGAGAGAAATCCTCCGCCGATGATATATGCGAACCGCATGGTTACCCCTCCTGCTCTCTGGTAATCCCCAGCTGCTCCAGGATGGCCTCCTCACGCGCCCGCATTTGGGCCTTCATGGGCCCCTCGTCCATGTGGTCGTACCCCAGCAGGTGGAGTACCGAGTGGACGGCCAGATAGGCCACCTCCCGGCGGGTGCCGTGGCCGTATTCCTCCCCCTGGGCCTTCGCCCGCTCCAGGGAGATCACCATATCCCCCAGGGGCACCAGGTTGTCGCCGGGGTCGGCGTCCTCCTCAGTGGGGTGTTCCCCGGGCTGGAGGTCGAACATGGGGAAGGAGAGTACGTCGGTGGGCCTGTCCACCTGACGCTGCTCCAGATTGATCTGGTGGATGCCCTCATCGTCGGTGAACAGCACGTCCACCTCGCAGGGCACATCCACCCCCTCGGCCTCCAGCGCGGCGGGGATCACCTGCCGCAGCAGGTCGGCATACTCCTCCGCTCCGTCCACCTCGGTCTCAATGATGATCTCGTGGTTCATGCCTTCCGGCCCTCCTTTTTGGCCCGGCGGTTCTCGTCGGCCTCATAGGCCTTGATAATCCGCTGGACAATGACGTGGCGCACCACGTCGGACTCGTTCAGGCGGCAGATGGCGATATCCTCCACCCCGTCCAGCACCCGCATGGCCTCCTTCAGGCCGGACACGGTGTCCCGGGGCAGGTCGATCTGGGTGATATCGCCGGTGATAACGATCTTGGAACCGAAGCCCAGGCGGGTCAGGAACATCTTCATCTGCTCCCGGCTGGTGTTCTGGGCCTCGTCCAGGATAATGAAGGAATCGTCCAGGGTGCGGCCTCTCATATAGGCCAGAGGGGCCACCTCGATGTTGCCCCGCTCCAGATACTTCTGGTAGGTCTCAGGGCCCAGCATCTCAAAGAGAGCGTCGTACAGGGGCCGCAGGTAGGGGTCCACCTTGCTCTGCAAATCGCCGGGCAAAAAGCCCAGCCGCTCCCCCGCCTCCACGGCGGGCCGGGTCAGGATGATGCGGTTGACCTGCTTGTCCCGGAAGGCGGCCACGGCGGCGGCCACCGCAAGATAGGTCTTGCCGGTGCCCGCCGGGCCGATGCCCAAAGTGATGGTGTTTTTCTTGATGGCGTCCACATACCGCTTCTGGCCCAGGGTCTTGGCCTTGATGGGCTTGCCTTTGGCGGTGACGCACAGGACATCCCGGGCAATGTCGTTGATGTGGGACTCGTTGCCCGCCTTTACCAGATTGATGATGTAGCGGACATTCTGCTCGGTGATGGTTTCCTTCCGCCCGGCCAGGCCCAGCAGGCCCTCGATGGCCTTGACGGCGTGCATCACGTTTTCCGCCTCGCCGGAGACCTTCAGCTGGTTGTCCCGGCTCACCACCGTCACGTCCAGCTCATGCTCCACCAGCTTGATATTTTCGTCAAAGGAGCCAAAGACGTCTACCACGTCCTCCATCCGCTCGATATTGATGGTCTGTTCTATCATGGATCGGCCTCGTTTTCTTGGGAAGTTCTGATTTCATCGGCAAGAGCTGACGTCGAGAGATTTTGGCTCAGTCGAAAGTTTGAAAAGCGGAGGAATACTGTATGTATTTCCCGCTTTGCAAACTGCACGAATGGGACAAAAGATCCGACGCTCAGCCGCAGACGATGGATTCAGGGGTTCCCTTTTGTAGTGGAATCGGGCACGAATTTCCCGATCTCTTCCCGGCACTCTGCCTGGAGGGTTATGGTCAGCATCCCGTCCGCCGTCTCAACGGCAAATTCGGTGCTGACGATCTCCCCCTCCCCCACCGTCTCCTCCAGCGCCTCCAGCAGGCGCTCTTTCAGCATGGCCTCCGCCGCGTCCGGCTCCACGGCCAGCGTCTCCAGTTCATAGGCCCGGCAGGTCTCCCGCTGGACGGCCAGGGGCATCTCCTCGCCGCCGGGCAGGGTCAGGGTCCAGGTACGGCTTATTTTATCATACCTGTCGAAAGAAATTCCACCCTTTCCAAAAAAATCGGTCCGCCGCCCCAGCACAGTGACCGACCACAGGGCGGCCTCCTCCCCGGTGTACCGCTTCACCTGGGCCTCCAGGGGCAGCTGGGCCGACAGGGTGCGCCAGGTCCGGGCGTACACCCGGCCGGAGGCGCGCACCTGCATCTGGCCGATCTCCGGCGTCTCGCTGTAGGCCGGGCCCTTCAGGTGGACGGTGCCCGAGATGAGGGTCTCCCCCTCCAGCACCGTGTCTCCCACCTCTACCACCGCCTCGCCGGTAAGGGCCTCCACCTTGGTAACAATGCCGGAAGCCCGGGCCACCACGCTGCCATACTCTTCGGCGTCCACCAGCTCCGGGGCCTCTACCGCCTCCCGCACCAGCACCTCCGCCCGGGTGCCGTACAGATTGATGGACAGCCAGGACAGCTCTGGCAGCTGGAGCAGCACCTTGTTGCCCACCGTCCGCTCGTCCAGTCCGGGGCCGAAGGTGCCGATACTCAACCCCTGCCGCCGCAGCTCGGTGAGGATCTGGGCGGTGGACACGTTGGTGTTGCCCTTTACCTCGATGGTGAGCACAAAGGAGGACAGAACGCACACCGCCGCCATGGACAGGCCCATCCCCACCCAGAAGGCATAGCGCTTCCTGAACCGGGCCAGGAAGTAGGGCATCCCCTTCCGCCCGGCGGGGGTGACGGTACACAGCGTCCGCTCCCCCAGGGCGGCGGCCTGACGGCTGCCCCGGCGGGTGACGGTGAGCCGCAGGCGGGTGGTCTCCATCCACTCCACGTTCCAGAACAGGATGCCCCGCTGGGCGCACAGGTTGAGGAACCGCTCGGGAAAGGCCCCCTCCACCTCCAGACGCACGCTCCCCCGCAGGGCGTTTACCAGCCGCAGCAGCATTCCCCCACCTCCTTTCTCAGGTCAGATCCACGCCGTCGATCTCGCCGGTGATAAGCAGCTGGCTGGCGTTCATGGATTTCAGCTCCAGATTGCTGCCCCGCACCTTGATCACCAGCTTGCCGCCGGAGATGTGGATCTCCCGGCTGCCGTAAGCCAGGATGCCCTTGTGGTTTTCCATCCGCAGCTCCCGGCTGCCGGTGAGCTCCACCCTGGGCAGGCCGGCCACCACGTCCCCGGGCAGGTCCAGCACCTCCGCCGTCTTTTCCAGCAGACCGGGCCGCTTCCGGTCTCGTTCCATGGCCTCCACCCCCTCCCAGCTATGCTTATGCGGGGTGGTTGTCCCATTTGACAGGAAAAGGGCCTGCCGCAAACCGGCAGGCCCCTGCTCACACTCCCGTCAGGTCAAACGGGGGGATATATTCACTTTGGGCGGACTCCGCCCCCTGGGCAAAGCCCTCCAGCCCCAGGTCCGCCATATAGGCCTCCGCCGCCCGGACCTCGGAGGGGCGCACCCGGCGGTTGAGTTCGGGGAATTCCGCCGCGCGGCCCCAGGGGATGTACTGGCTCATGAGGGAGAAGAGCACCTCTCCCGGCCCGAAGTGCTCCGCCACCCAGTCCATGACCCCCTTGGCCTCGGCCAGTCTGCCGGGCAGCAGCAGGTGGCGAATGATAATACCTTGTTTTAACAGCCCGTTCTCATAACAAACAGGACCGGTCTGACGGAACATCTCCAGAATGGCGGCCTCCGCCGCCTGGGGATAGTCGGGGGCGTCGGAGTAGCGCCCGGCATAATCGGCGGTACGGTACTTGTAGTCGGGCAGATAGATCTGGACCCTGCCCTCCAGGGCCTTCAGGGTCTCCACCCGGTCGTAGCCGCCGGAATTCCACACCACCGGCACCGGCAGAGGCTCCTCCAGCGCCGAGCGCACCACATGGGCGTAGTGGGTGGGGTTCACCAGATTGATGTTGTGGGCCCCCTGGGCGATGAGCTCAAAGAAGATGGCCCGCAGCCGCTCCACCGTGATGGGCTTTCCGAAATCCCGGTGGCTGATCTGCTCATTCTGGCAGAACACGCACCCCAGGGAGCAGCCGGAGAAAAACACGGTGCCCGACCCCTTTGTACCGGAGATGGGGGGCTCCTCCCACATATGGAGGGCCGCCCGGGCCACCACCGGGGCCTCTGGCATCCGGCAGCGGCCCTGTCCTTCGGTTTGGGTACGCAGAGCCCCGCACTGCCGGGGACACAGATTACAGATCATCCGCTTGCTTCCTTTCCCTGTTCAAGGCTCAGCCCTGCTTGGGGCCCAGGTTGCCCTCTTTCCAGTGCTTGCGGCACAGGCCGATATACCGGTCGTTGGCCCCCAGCACCACCTGCTCCCCCTCCTTGAGCACATTGCCGTGCTCGTCGAACCGGGCGTTACACAGCGCCTTCTTGCCGCACCAGCAGATGGTCTTGACCTCCTCGATCACGTCGGCGGTGGCCAGCAGCTCCGCCGAGCCGGGGAACAGGTCCCCCTTGAAGTCGGCCCGCAGGCCGTAGCAGATCACCGGGATATTCCAGTCGTCCACCAGGTCGGTGAGGTAACGCACCTCCTCCCGGCTCAAGAACTGGGCCTCGTCCACGATGATGCAGGCGTAGGGCTTGAGTTGGCGGGGGGTCATCTCCATCAGGTCGGAAAAATAGATGCAGTCGTGGCTCAGTCCTGCCCGGGAGGCCACAAACCGGGCCCCGTCCCGCTGGTCGATGGCGGGCTTCACCAGCAGGGCGTCCTGGCCCCGCTCCTCGTAGTTGTAGCGCACCATCAGAGCGTTGGCGGTCTTGCTGGAGCCCATCACTCCATACCGGAAATACAGCTTTGCCATGGTTGTTCTCCCTCTCCTTTGAGCCGTCCCTCCACCGCAGGCTTGAAAGCCTGAAATGCGTTGGGCACGGCGTAGTCCCGGTCCAGTTCTTCCAACGCGGCCCATACCCAGCCCTGGGGCAGGGTATCATTGGCCGCCTGGACCAGCACAGCCTTCATATGCCACTCGATATGGGTAAAAATGTGCTTGCCGGATGGCCCCTGTTCCAGGGAGAGAGCCTCCACCGGACAGGGGGCGGGGGAGAGCTCGTTGGGGTACTCCCACAGCCCCGCCAGCAGGCCCCGGCTCTTCCGCCGCCGGAGGGCCACCGCCCCATCCCGGAAGATGAGGAACACCGTCCGCTCCTCCACTCGCCGGGCCTTCTTGGCCGCCTTCACCGGCAGTTCCCCGGTGCGCTCCGTCAGACGGGCCGTACAAAAGTCTTTGGTCGGGCACTGATCGCACAGGGGGGCGCCGTTGGGCAGACACACGGTGGCCCCCAACTCCATCAGGGCCTGGTTGAAGTCCCCGGGAGCCTCCACCGGCATCACCCGCTTCAGGGCCGCCCCCATCCGGGCCTTGGTGTCCGGCTTCATAATGTCCCCGTCGTCTCCGGTGATGCGGGCCGTCACCCGCAGCACATTGCCGTCCACCGCCGGTTCCGGGATGCCGAAGGCAATGGAGGAGATGGCTCCGGCGGTATAGTCCCCAATGCCCGCCAGGGCATGGATGGCCTCATAGGTGTTGGGAAAGACGCCGCCGTGATCCTCCATGATCTGTCTGGCCGCCTTTTGCAGGTTGCGGGCCCGGTTGTAATAGCCCAGCCCCTGCCACAGCTTCATGAGCCTGTCCTCCTCCACCGCCGCCAGATCGGCCACGGTGGGCAGCTCGGCCAGAAAGCGGCGGTAGTAGTCCAGCACCGCCGCCACCCGGGTCTGCTGGAGCATGATCTCGCTGATCCATACATGGTAGGGGGTTGGGTCGCTGCGCCAGGGCAGCACCCGTGCGTTCTCCCGGTACCATTGCAGCAGCGGGATGGGAAGCAGTTCCAGTGGTTCCAAAGAGTTCCCTCCAAAGTCTGATCGTTGTCCCGCCCATTATATAATGGCCGCCCCTCTTTTTCAATTCCCACCGTTCTACAAAATTTTCTCCGCCCCCTTGCGCTTACCGGCAGGTTACCTCTATAATGTTAGATAAGCAATCAATTCCGACTGGGGGGCGTGTGTCTTGGCCGTGGGTTCCGGCATCAAAGGCTTCCCGGCGCTGTTCTGGCGCCGGTGGAAGGGGGCCTTTTCCACCATTTTGTTTTATGTGGTCCAGTTTTTGCTGGTAATCTGGATCTTCGGCAGCACCTACGCCATGGTGGTTTCCTGCTCCACCATCCTGTTCCAGCTCCGCCGGAAGGAGGCCAACCGGCTGGAGGATTACGCGGCCATGTGCCTCATGTCCCTGCTTTTGTGTCTGCTGGCCTTTGCCGCCGCCCTCAACGTGTGGCTGTGCGCCATTTTGAATTTTGTGGTGCCCTTTTTCCTGGTGTTCTGGAAGTGCAGCCAGTTTACCCCCAAGGGGCATATCGGCTACGCCATGACCTTCGTCTTTCTGGAGCTGCGCCCCCCCACGCTGGAGCAGCTGCCCACCCAGCTGGCGGCGGTGGGCTTCTGCTGCCTGCTGCTGGTGGTCGCCCTGCTCCTCAACGCTAAGGTGACCCACATCACCAACGACCCGGCGAGCCAGATCTCCGCCAGTCTGCTGCGGCTGGCCGATCTGCTGGACGGGCTGGCCGACGGCGGGGACGATAAGGCCGCCGGCAAGGAGCTCTACGATCTGGCCCGCAGCTTCCACCGGAAGGGCTACGACCGGCGGCACCTGCTCCACCTGCCCGACCGGCAGAAGCGGTGCTATCACCTGCTGGCCCTGCTCTTCCAGCGGGCCTCCTATCTGGTCACCGACGGTCCCTCCTGGCAGGCCGCCACGGCCACCCCCGCCTTTGCCCACACCATGCACACCCTGGCCGACGTGGTGCGGCAGCTGCAAGGGGCCTGGGAGCCCGCCGCCCGGCAGCGGCTGGCCGCCCGCATCCAGGCCCTACTGGACCACACCGACCTGCCCCAGGGCCGGCTGCGCATCTTCTACCGCAGCGTGCTCCACACCCTGCTGCTCCTGTGCCGGGAGTCCTTTCACGCCCAGCACGACCCCTTCTTCCGCAAGGTGCCCTGGCGGGCGGCCTGGAGCAGCCTGTGCCAGCGGTTCTCCCCCGCCCGGTTTGAGTTCCGTTTTGCCCTGCGTCTGGCGGTGGTCATGACCATCAGCACCACTGTCAGCTTTCTGTGGGAGTTTGAGCACACCTACTGGTTCCCCCTCCACGCCTTCCTGCTCCTCCAGCCCAGCTATGAGGAGAGCGCCCACCGGATGGTCACCCGCCCCGTGGGCACCGCCATCGGCTGTATCATCGTCCATCTGGTCTATCCCTGGCTGCCCGGCCTGCCTGGGATCTTCGTATTCTCCCTCATCATGATCTCCCTGATGTACTGCTGCACCCCGGGTACCTGGGTCCACCCCATCTTCTCCACCTCCTTTGCCCTTACCATGGCCACCCTGACGGTACAGGAGACCGAGGCCATCGGCCTGCGGCTGATGTATCTGGCCATGGCAATCGCGCTGGTACTGGTGGTCAACACCTTCCTGCTGCCCAACTGGAAGGAGCCCCAGTTCCGCCGGAATTTCCAGGAGCTCTACCGTCTCCAGGCCTACTACTGGGAGGTCATCCGCCGCAGCCTCCGCCAGCCGGTGGACCCGGCCCTGTTCAGCGAGCTGCTCTCCCAGTTCCACATGGTCTACCACGAGGCCGCTCAGTACACCGACCATCAGTCCCCGGAGGAGGCCGACTACCACCGGAAACGGCTGGTGATCCTGTGGAATATGTTCTCCGAGCTGGAGCAAACCGAGGGCCTTATCCAGTCGGGGGCCGTCACCCCGGAGGAACAGGCCGCCCTGGACGGCGTGGCCGCCGCCCTGGAAGAACGCATCTGTCCCCTCACCGACCTGAACGGGGTCCCGGTGGAGACCCTGCCCCAGGGGGAGCTGTGCTATGTGGTCCGCCGCTATATGGAAAACGCCCAGGCCCTGTTGCCGCCCTGAGCACGCAAAACGCCGCCCGGCTTTTCTGACAGCCGGGCGGCGTTCCTGTTTATTTCAGCAGCTCCTCCAGCAATTCCACCGCCTCATACACCATCCGGTCGCAGTGGCACTTGCGCTCCTCGCCCCGCTCCTCCGCCAGACGCAGCAGAGCGGCACAGTCCAGGGCCTGGTTGCGCCACCGAAACCGGCGCATCAGGTCCAGGGCGGCGTCGTTGTCGGCCCCCGCCATGCCCAGCGCCATCAGAGCACCGGTCACCGCGCCGCAGGTGGCGCCGTGCTTCATGCCCGCCCCGAAGTGGGCGCCCAGCTGGTAGGCCGCCTCCTTGGTCAGTCCGCATTTGTCCGCAAAGGGCACCAGCACCGACTGGCAGCAGTTGAAGTGGATATCGGTCCGGGCCCGAAGGCCCTTGGTCTCTTCCATACGGTCCATAGAATCTTTTCTTTCCTTTTCGTGTTAATTGAATACGTCCCCCTGCTCGGCAAAGAGGCGCTTTACCCGCGCCAGCAGTCCGGCGTGCTCCGGCTCTGTCAGGCCGGGGTCGGCCCGGAGCAGCTCCTCGGCGGCGGTCTGGGCCTCCTTCAGCACCCGCATATCCCCCGCCAGATCGGCGATGCCCAGCTGGGGCAGGCCGTGCTGCCGGGAGCCGAAAAAGTCGCCGGGGCCACGAAGGCGCAGATCTTCCTCCGCGATTTTAAACCCGTCGTTGGTTTTTGACAAGACCCGAAGCCGCTCCCGGCTGTCCTGGCTGCGGGTGGCGGTGACCAGCACACAGTAGGACTGATGCTTGCCCCGGCCCACCCGGCCCCGCAGCTGGTGGAGCTGGGAGAGGCCGAAGCGGTCGGCGTTCTCCACAATCATCAACGCGGCGTTGGGCACATCCACTCCCACCTCAATGACGGTGGTGGACACCAGCACGTCCAGTTCTCCTGCGGCAAAGGCGGTCATGACGGCGTCCTTCTCTTTGCTTTTCATTTTACCGTGGACCAGGCCCACCCGCAGGTCGGGAAACACCTGAGTTCGGAGGGTCTCGGCGTAGGTGACGGCGGCCTTCAGCGGGACAGGCCCGCCGGGTTCCTGGTCCTCACCGTCCCCCTCCTCCACGGCGGGGCAGACCATATAGGCCTGACGGCCCTCCCCCACCAGCTTGCGGACAAAGTTATACATCCGCTGCCGCTTGTCCTCTCCCACCACATAGGTCTCCACCGGGGAGCGGCCGGGGGGCAGCTCGTCCACCACCGACACGTCCAGATCGCCGTAGATGATGAGGGCCAGAGTGCGGGGGATGGGGGTAGCCGACATGACCAGCACATGGGGGGTACCGTTGGCCTTGGCTGACAGGGCGGCCCGCTGACCCACACCGAAGCGGTGCTGCTCGTCGGTGACAACCAAGCCCAGCCGGGCAAAGGCCACCCCTTCGCTTAAAAGGGCGTGGGTGCCGATGATCAGATCCAGCTCGCCGCGCCCCATGGCGGCGTACACCGTCTTGCGGGCCTTGCCCTTCACCGCGCCGGTGAGCAGTCCCACCCGCATCCCGGCCTGTTCCAGCAAGGGGGCCAGGGAGCGGTAATGCTGCTCGGCCAACAGCTCGGTGGGGGCCATCAGGGCGCACTGGTACCCGTTTTTGGCCGCCAGCCAAGCTCCATAGGCCGCCAGCATGGTCTTGCCCGAGCCCACGTCCCCCTGGACCAGCCGGTTCATGGGGGAGCCGGAACACAGATCAGCCGTCATCTCCCCTATCACCCGCCGCTGGGCCCCGGTGAGGGAAAAGGGGAGCAAATTCAGGAAATCCTCCTCCGGGAAGCGCTCAAAGGGCAGCCCCGCCGCCTTGTCCCGCCGGGTACGCAGCAGGGCCATACCGCAGGTGAGATAGAACAGTTCCTCAAAGATGAGCCGCCGCCGGGCCACCGCCAGGGCGTCCTCGTCGGCGGGAAAGTGGACGTTGCGGACGGCAAACTCCGCCTCGGCCAGCTGGTGGGCCTGCCGCAGGTCATGGGGCAGACTCTCCTCCACCTGGCCGGCACATTCCTCCACGCACCTGAGGGTGAGTCCCGCCAGCAAATTGTTGGACACCCCGTGGGTCAGGGAATATACCGGCAGGATGCGGCCGGTGAAGCGCACCTTGTCCATCCGCTCGCACACCGGGTTGGTCATCTGCCGCCGGGCGCCCTCCCCCTCCACCCTGCCGAAGCAGACGTAAGTTTCCCCCGTCCGCAGGGCATCCTTCAAATAGGCCTGGTTGAAAAAGGTTGCGGTGAGGCTGCCGGTATCGTCCACCAGGCGCACCTTCACCAGCTCCAGCCCCTTGCGGATGCGGGACAGCCGGGGCGGCTCGGCCACCATCAGGGTGAGGCACACCGGCACATCCGCCGGAGCGGAGGCGATGGAGGCGCTTTTCCGCCGGTCCTCGTAGTCCCTGGGATAGTAGCCCAACAGTTCCCCCACGGTGGTCAGACCTAGCCGGGCCAGGGCCTTGGCCCGCGCAGGCCCCACCCCCGGCAGGGCCTCCACACCGGTTTTCAGCGTCAGCGACATGATCTCACCTCTTTTGCATCTTTCTGCACCATTTTTTGCATAAAAAGTTTCGAGACTACCAATTTCGGAAGGAAAGATAGTGTGAAAGGAAACCATCAGGGTTTCCTTTCGCGTCCAGTCAAATCTTTTTAAAACTTCTGCGAAGTTTTAAAAAGACACTCAGTTTGTCAAAACCTCTTATTTGACAAACTGAGTTTAGCATATTTCCTATTTCCCGACAAGCGGCCGGGAAGATTCCTGTAGGTCCCGCCAAGATTTGCAATTCTTAAGAAAAACGATTGCAAATACTTTAGCGTATAAGATATAATGTTTCTACTGGTATAATATCGTAGGAAAGATGCCCGGCAAGGACCGGGCCCACAGCCCCCGGCACGAAGGAGTGACCGGGGATTGCTTGCACAATCAGAGCTATTTTGTAAGAAAGGACGGACAGCATGGCGGAATGTAAGTTCAACAAAGTCCTGGTGGCAAACCGGGGCGAAATTGCCATCCGGGTATTCCGGGCCTGCTACGACCTGGGCCTGCACACGGTGGCAATGTATTCCAACGAGGACACCTTCGCTCTCTTCCGCACCAAGGCGGACGAGGCCTACCTGATCGGCGAGAACAAGTCCCCCCTGGGGGCCTATCTGGACATCCCCTCCATCATCGACCTGGCCAAGCGCCGCAACGTGGACGCCATCCACCCCGGCTACGGCTTTTTGAGCGAGAACGCCGACTTTGCCAAGGCCTGCGAGGACGCAGGCATCACCTTTATCGGCCCCTCCTCCAAGATTCTGGCTCAGATGGGCGACAAGCTCACCGCCAAGGCCATCGCCAAGGCCTGCAACGTGCCCACCATCCCCGGCTCCTCTGAACCTCTGAAGGACGGGGAGGAGGCCCTGGAGAAGGCCATTTCCTACGGCTTCCCCATCATCCTCAAGGCCGCCGGCGGCGGCGGCGGCCGTGGTATGCGCCGCTGCGACACACCGGAGGAGGTCATTCCCGCCTTCAATCTGGTGAAGAGCGAGGCCAAGAAGGCTTTCGGCAACGAGGATATCTTCATTGAGAAGTACCTGGTGGAGCCCAAGCACATCGAGGTGCAGATCCTGGGCGATAAGCACGGCAACGTGGTCCACCTGGGTGAGCGCGACTGCTCCCTCCAGCGCCGCTACCAGAAGGTGGTGGAGTTCGCCCCCGCCTTCAGCGTGCCCGAGGCTACCCGCCAGAAGCTGTACGATGACGCCGTCAAGGTGGCCCGCCATGTGGGCTATGTCTCCGCCGGTACGGTGGAGTTCCTGGTGGACAAGAACGGCGACCACTACTTCATTGAGATGAACCCCCGTATCCAGGTGGAGCATACCGTTACTGAGATGGTCACCGGCATCGACCTGGTGCGGGCCCAGATCCTCATCGCCGAGGGTCACCCCCTGTCCACCCCGGAAATCGGCATTCCCTCCCAGGACGCCGTCCACATGAACGGCTACGCCCTCCAGTGCCGGGTGACCACCGAGGACCCGGCCAACAACTTCGCCCCCGACACCGGCAAGATCACCGCCTACCGCTCCGGCGGCGGCTTCGGCGTCCGTCTGGACGGCGGCAACGCCTACACCGGCGCGGAGATCTCCCCCTACTACGACTCCCTGCTGGTAAAGGTCACCTCCTGGGACAACACCTTTGAGGGCGTATGCCGCAAGGCCATGCGGGCTATCAGCGAGGAGCACGTCCGTGGCGTCAAGACCAACATCCCCTTCGTCACCAACATCCTGGCCCACCCCACCTTCCGGGCCGGCCAGTGCCATACCAAGTTTATCGACGAGACCCCTGAGCTCTTCGACATCGACACCGGACGGGACCGTGCCACCAAGATCCTCAAATATATTGCCCAGATCCAGGTGGACTCCCCCTCTGCCGAGCGTCCTCAGCATGACATTCCCCGTTTCCCGCCCTACGAGAACACCCCGCCTAAGTGTACCGGCCTGAAGCAGCTGCTGGACAGCAAGGGCCCCGAGGCGGTGCGGGACTGGGTGCTGGACCAGAAGAAGCTGCTCATCACCGACACCACCATGCGGGACGCTCATCAGTCCCTGCTGTCCACCCGGGTGCGTACCCGGGATATGCTGAAGGCCTCCGAGGGCACTGCCGAGATCCTCAACGACTGCTTCTCCCTGGAGATGTGGGGCGGCGCCACCTTCGACGTGGCCTACCGCTTCCTCCACGAGTCCCCCTGGGAGCGGCTGCGGCTGCTGCGGGAGAAGATCCCCAACATTCCCTTCCAGATGCTGCTGCGGGGCGCCAACGCCGTGGGCTACACCAACTACCCCGATAACCTGATCCGCGCCTTCATCAAGGAGGCCTGCATCGGCGGCATCGACGTGTTCCGTATCTTCGACTCCCTGAACTGGATCCCCGGCATGGAAGTGGCCATGGACGAGGTGCTCAAGCAGGGCAAGCTGTGCGAGGCCACCATCTGCTATACCGGCGACATCCTGGACCCCAAACGAGACAAGTACACCCTGGAATACTATGTGAACATGGCCAAGGAGCTGGAGAAGCGGGGGGCCCATCTGCTGTGCATCAAGGATATGTCCGGCCTGCTGAAGCCCTACGCCGCCAAGAAGCTGGTGTCCACCCTCAAGGGGGAGATCGGTATTCCCATCCACCTGCACACCCACGACACCTCCGGCAACCAGGTGGCCGCCTATCTGATGGCCGCCGAGGCCGGTGTGGACATTGTGGACTGCGCCATCGACTCCATGTCCTCCATGACCAGTCAGCCCTCCATGAACGCGGTGGTGGCCGCCCTCCACGGCCAGGAGCGGGACACCGGCCTGGACAGCGACAAGCTGCAGAAGCTGTCCGACTACTGGGCCGATGTGCGCCTGCGCTACAGCAAGTTTGAGGCGGGCATCAAGAACCCCTCCACCGACATCTACCGCTACGAGATGCCTGGCGGCCAGTACACCAACCTGAAGAGCCAAGTGGAGAGCATCGGCCTGGGCCACCAGTTCGAGGCGGTCAAGGAGATGTACAAGACCGTCAACCATATGCTGGGCGACATCGTGAAGGTGACCCCCTCCTCCAAGATGGTGGGCGACCTGGCCATCTTCATGGTGCAGAACGACCTGACCCCCGAGAACATCGTGGAGCGGGGCGAGGCCCTCACCTTCCCCGACAGCGTGGTCAGCTACTTCAAGGGCATGATGGGTCAGCCCGCCTGGGGCTTCCCCGAGGACCTGCAGAAGGTGGTCCTCAAGGGCGAGGAGCCCATCACCTGCCGCCCCGGCGAACTGCTGGAGCCCATCGACTTCGAGAAGGCCCGGGAGGAGGTCCGCAAGTTCTATCCCGACGCCTCCGACCACAACGTCATCTCCTGGTGCCTCTATCCCAAGGTGGTGGAGGACTTCTACCGCCACCGTCAGGAGTACGGCTATATCATGCGCATGGGCAGCCATGTGTTCTTCAACGGCATGGCCCTGGGCGAGACCAACAAGATCAACATTGAGGACGGCAAGACCCTGGTCATCAAGTATATGGGACTGGGCGATCTGAACGAGGACGGCACCCGCAACGTGCAGTTCGAGCTCAACGGTATGCGCCGCGAGGTGGCCGTTCCCGACAAGAGCGCCACCGCCCAGGCCCGGAAGGTCAATCTGGCCGATCCCTCCGACAAGAGCCAGGTGGGCGCCTCCATCCCCGGTATGGTGTCCAAGGTGAACGTCAAGCCCGGCGACAAGGTGGAGGAGAACCAGGTTCTGGCCGTTATCGAGGCCATGAAGATGGAGACCTCTGTGGTCGCCCGTATGGCGGGTACCGTGGACGAGGTACTCATCAAAGAGGGCGGTTCCGTCAAGGCCGGCGAGCTGCTCATCACCATTAAATAATACAGCGGGGGCCGGTCGTGAGACCGGCCCCCCTTTTCACATCATCTATACCTGGAGGCTTCATCTATGGAAACCATTCTCCACCTGCTCCCCCTCACCCCGGAAGAGCAGGACCGCTTCCGCGCCGCCGCTCCCCATGAGGAGCACCTCTTTCTCCCCACCAGCGACCGCCGGGGGGCGGCAGCCATCCCCCAGGACTGGCGGGAACGCACCACCATTCTTATGGGCTTTGTTCCCCCGGCGGATCTCAAAACCTTCCCCCGGCTGAAATGGGTCCAGAGCTGGAACGCCGGAGTGGACCCTTATCTGGTCCCCGGCGTCCTGCCCGAGGGGGTGGTCCTCACCTGCGCCGCCGGAGCCTACGGCCCCGCCGTCTCCGAGCATCTGCTGGCCATGCTGCTGGCTATCTACAAGCGGCTGCCCGCCTACCGGGACCAGCAAAACGCCCGCACCTGGGCCGACCTGGGCCACGTCCGCTCCCTGCGGGGGCAGACCGTTCTGGTGGGGGGCACCGGCGACATCGGCCGCCACTTTGCCGCCCTGTGCCGGGCCCTGGGGGCCAAAACCGTCATGGGCCTCCACCGCACCGACGCCCCGGCGGAGGGTTTTGACCAGACCTTCCCTCTGTCTGAAATTGACAAGCCGCTCCCCCAGGCCGACGTGGTGGCCTTGGCCCTCCCCCACAATGGGGATACTGCCGGACTCATGGACCGCCGCCGCCTGCTGCTGATGAAGCCGGATGCCGTACTTCTCAACGCGGGCCGTGGTTCCGCCATCGACTGCGCCGCCCTGTCGGAGGTCTTGTCCCAGGGCCATCTGCTGGGAGCCGGACTGGATGTCACCGACCCGGAGCCTCTCCCTCCAGACCACCCCCTCTGGAGCGCTCCCCGGGCCCTCATTACCCCCCACACCGCTGGAGGCTACAACCATATGCAGGTTACCCTGGACCAGCTCCAGGCCCTGTTTTTGGACAATCTGGGCCGCTTTTTGTCCGGCCAACCCCTCCGCAGCCGCATGAAGTAAACGCCCTGTTGACATACCTCGGGTTTCTAGGTATAATATACCTAGAAACCCGAGGTATTGTTTTTTTGTTCTGAAAGGAGGTTTCCCATGAAAGCGGATAAATCCCTGCTGTCTGGCAGCACCACCCTGCTGGTGCTCTCTCTCCTGTCCGGAGAGGACAAGTACGGCTACCAGATGATCGCCGAGCTGGAGGCCAAGAGCGACCACACCTTCTCCATGAAGGAGGGCACCCTCTACCCCATTCTCCACACCCTGGAGAAGGAGGGAGCGGTCCAGTCCTACGAGAAGGAGGCCCCCACCGGCCGCACCCGGAAGTATTACCACATCACAAAAAAGGGCTTTCGGCTGCTGGATGAGAAGAAGAAGGAGTGGACCACCTTCTCCCAGGCGGTGAACGCGGTGCTGGCCGGGTCCGCCCCGGCCATGGCCTGATGGACGCCCCCGCAGCGGCCCGGCCCACCATCGAGCAGTTCTGCGGTAAGGTATGCTCCTTTGTCCGCTTTTCCCCCGACCACGACGCCATCACCGCCGAACTGACCGGCCACATGGAGGAGCGCCGGGACGCCCTGCTGGAGGCCTATCCCAATATGACCCTGCGGGACGCCGAGTCCAGGGCTGTCCGGGCCATGGGAGACCCGGAGGAATTGGGGCGCTGGCTGGATCAGATCCACAATCCCCGCCTGGGCTGGTTTCAGATCTGGTTTCGCCGGGTGGTGTGGACTCTGGCCGTCCTCATTCTGCTCTTTGCCCTGCCCCAGGCAAAAGAGACGATTACCAACCTGACCGCGCCCCCCAGTTACGACGGCGTGGGGATGGGCTATCTGCTGGAGCATTATGACGAGTACGACGTGGTGGCCGATTTCACTCCCAGGACTATCTGGCAGTATGAGGGCTACACTTTCTCCATCCAGCGGGCGGTTGTCACACACTCGGAGACCAGCGTATACCGTGACGAGGCCCTGCATCTGAGCTATCTGCTGAAGGTGACCCACTCCAACCCCTGGCAGCGGGGGCCGGAATTCCGGGAATGGCTGTGGGCGGAGGACGATCTGGGCAACCGCTACCCCTCCAGAGGTGAGCAGATGCTGTACCAGCTGCCCACCTCCGCCGGGGATTCCTCCGGCAATCCATCCGCCGTCTATCCCTTCGCCTCCTACTATGATTTATGGGTGGGGGGTATTGATCCGGAGGCAACCTCCATCACCCTCCACTTTGACCGGTTCGGGGAGGACGCCATCTCCCTGACCCTGCCGCTGAAAGGAGGGGCTTGATATGGCCAGATCCTTTGTCACCCCCGCCCAGCGCAAACGCCGCATCTTCCGGGACATTCTGCTGCTGGCCGTTGTCCTGGTGGTGCTGGTGCTCCGGCTGGATTTCCCCATCCTCACCGCCGAGCAGGCCCTGGAGGCCACCCAAGACCGCTATTTCTTCGGCCCCGGAGAGGTCATCACCACCCTGGATTATTCCCGGGAGGCCAACAAAGTCAAGATCGGCCAGTACGACCGCTACTACATCCTCCGCCATGGGGACTGGTACGCCTGGTGCGGCGTCAACCACTACGGCCTGCAGCCAGAGTCAAAGTACAGAGAACTGCTTCCTGATTCCCTATACGTCAGGTCCCGGCTTCGTCTTTCCGGAGGACCTCCAGGTCAAGGGCTACGACGCCGACGGAAAGTTGATCTACCAGTCCCCCGAACCGGAATCCTGGGCCACTCGTTATGAACTGAGGTGAGTGTATGGCCTCCAAACCCTTTGATGTTTTCTGCGATCAGGTGTGTGCGTCCATCCGCTGGCCCCCCGCCCGGCATCTGGCCCGGGAAGAGCTGACCGCCCACCTGGAGGACCACGCCGCCGCGCTGGAGGAGAAAGGGATCTCTGCTGAGGAGGCCGCAGTCCAGGCCGTGGAAGCCATGGGAGATCCGGAAGAGATCGGACGCCAGCTGGACCGCTGTCACAGTCCTCTGCTCCCCCGGCTGTCCAAAATCTTTGCCCTGTGCGCCTGCGCCCTCTTTCTCATCGGCTTCTGCGCCAGCGTTCTGCATCAGACTGGTTTCTTCCGCTATGAAACGGTGCTGCTGCCCGCCCCCACCCTGCCCGGCTGGGACGATGGAGACCTGCTCTGCGAGGGAGAAGCCCGGGGCAGCGGCCATGTGGGGGGCTATACCATCCAGGCCAAAGACGCCGCTCTGGTCTACCGCCCCAGCACCAAATTCCGCCCCTCCATGCTGGAAATCCAGGCCGCCGTCACCGTCTCCCACTGGCAGCCCTGGCTGGACCACCTGACCCCCTCCATCCCAGCCGTCTGGACCGACTCCGACGGCGCCTCCGGTACGGTCTCCTGTTGCCCAATGGCCTCCACCCTTCTGGCTCAAAACTGGTATCTGGTTCTGGAGGACCCCACCCCCGGCTGCAGCTGGTTCTCCGTCACTCTGGGTAGGCCCGGCGATCAATGCACCCTGGAAATCACTCTGGATGAGGAGGTGCCTCCGGCATGAAACACTTTCGCTATTACATCCTGCCCCGCCTCCTGCTGGTCCTGAGTATCATAGCCGCTCTGTTCTGTCTCTTCTTCCTGTGGCTTTCACTGGATGCCCCGCTCCCCTCCCCGGCCGCCATCTGCGCCCGGATAGATCGGGAAAACTACAGCTCCGGCGGCGAGATCGTGGCCTCCGGCCCCATCGATATGACGGAGAAAGGGATCATCATCAAAAGTGATTATACCGACCGGGACTGCTGGTGGTTCATACGCCGCAGCGGCGATCGCTTTCAGCTCCAGGTGCTGGAGCGGCTGGCCGGGTTCCTGTGGCGCCCATTGGACCGCGCTACCCGTGGCCGTTCCTATCAGCTCTCCCTCCAGGATCAGCCCATCGGATGTACCTTTGATGTCTTTCAGCTGACCTCCCTGGATGGCTTCTCTGGTATGGATGCCTCAAAGGTCATTCCCATCCTCCTCTGTGCGGACCCCGCCGTGGTGCGGGTGGAGGCCCAACTGGTTGCCCTGTCGGAGGAGGACTGGGCCAATCCACAGGCCGCCATCGCCCAGCGCGGAGTCTCCCCCACCTTCACCAAGGCGGGAGACGGAGTATGGGTAGGTCCCTCCCCCTATGTCCTGATCCCCTGGGCATCCCCCAAGAGCAGCGGCTATCTCGTGGCCTTCTGCCAGGGCTATGACGCCGACGGCAATCTGGTCTGCTCCTACGATCCCACAGAATATCGGGAGTGAGGTGAATCTGACTTGTGCCAGCCCTTTAAACAATTCTGCGATCAGGTGTGTTGCGTCATCCGGCTGCCGCTGGCAAAGCGTCTGGCCCGGGAGGAGCTGACCGCCCACCTGGAGGACCACGCCGCCGCGCTGGAGGAACAGGGCGTCCCGCCCGAGGAAGCCGCCCTCCGGGCGGTGGAGGCCATGGGCGACCCCTATCAGATCGGCCATGAGCTGGACCGCTGCCACAGTCCTCTGGTCCCCGGCCTGACCGCCCTGTTCACCGTGCTGGGCGTCATGCTCATTCTGGTCAGCACCGTGGCCAGCGGCCTGCATCAGACCGGTCTCTTTGCCCACACCTCCCTGCTCCCGCCCTCCTGCACCCTTCCCTCCCAGCCGGACGAAACTCTGGTGGTCTCCGGCTCCGCCTCCGGCAGCGGAACGGTGGGAGGCTATACTGTCACCGCCCACGACGCCGCCCTGATCCGCACGCCGGATTACCCCGACCATCCTCAGCTGGAACTCCAGGTTTCCCTCTCGGTCTCCCACTGGCAGCTGTGGCTGGATAACCTGGAACTGTACCAGGTGCCCTGTACCTGGATTGACTCCACCGGTGCCACCGGGGAGGCCTATTGCTCCACCTGGTCCACCTCGCCCTTGGCCGCCAGCGGGTATCTCACCATCACCGATCCCACCCCCGGCGCCCAATGGTTTACCGTCACCCTGGGCAAGCCCGGCGACCAGATCATACTCCGCATTGATCTGGAGGAGGAGGTGCCCCTGTCATGACCTATTTCCTCTACTACACCCTGCCCCGCATCCGCTGGGCCTTGAGCATCCTGCTGCTGTGCCTGGGACTGCTCTCCGCCTGGGTAGCCCTGGATACTCCCCTCCCATCCTCCGCCGCCGTGTGTGAGCGCCTGAACCGGGAACACTATGTGACAGACAACACTATTTTGGCCTCCGGCCCCATCCAATACCAGGAGCTCCGGGGTGACTATGTACCAAAAAGCACCTGGTGGTTTGTAGGCCGCCAGGGGGACACCATGCAGTTTTACACCCTGGACCGGCTGGCCGGTTTCCTGTGGCGGCCTGCGGACACCCTTCCCTTTTGGCAGCTGGATCTCACCCAGCAGGAAGATCCCATTTACTGCAATCTGTTCGGCTCTCAACCCGATATTGGCCTTGCCTTTGAGGCCACCCCTGTGGTGATCTGCACCGATCCCAGGGTGGTGCGGGTAGAGGCCCAGCTGATTTCTCTTGGGATCAGTGAGCGGGCCGACCCCCAGGCCGCCATCGACAGCCACGGCGTCTCTCCCACCTTTACCCAGGTGGCCGACGGCGTGTGGGCCGCTCCCTCCACCCTGGCACCCGGCCCATCCGATGACAGCGTTGCCATCTGGCTGGCCTGGTGCCAGGGCTATGACGCCGACGGTAATTTAATCTGCCAGGATTCTCCCACTTCCTGACCTGCCGGCAACTCTTCCAATGATTGACTTGCAGCCCTGTTGATGCTAACATTGCCTTGGGTGACCGGACCCTCTGTCCGGCCACACCGGGCAATATGGAACAGGAGGGCGGTCATTGTGAAGAAAAGCCAGTGGATGGGCCACGGCATCCTGACGGTGCTCCCTCTGGTCCTGCTGGACGGGCATCCCATTCCCTTTGAGGCGGTATTCACCTGGGAAAATGCACTCAAGCTGATGTACCTGGGTTTTGTGGGCAGCGCCCTATGCTACCTGTTCTGGAACAAGGCCACCCAGAAGATCGGCGTGCTGAAGGCCAGCCTGTACATCTATATGGTGCCCCTGGTCACCCTGGTGGTCAGCGCCGTGGCCCTCCATGAAACCATCACCGTTACCGGCGTGATCGGCATTTTCCTGGTCATTGCCGGCATGGTTCTGGGCACAATTTAAACCGTATATCCAAAAAGAAGCACAGACGGTCAAAGAGGCCGGTCTGTGCTTCTTCTGTTTGTTTTCCCCCACCGCTGTTACTCCACCATTTTCTCCAGCTCCTCCCAGGTGGGGCCCAGGGCCTCGATCTCTCCCCAGGTGGCAAACTTCTGTTCCATCAATGCCCAGGTGATGTACCAGTACACATATTCCACACCCAGATGGGCGGGCAGGATGCTTTCGATGATCTCCCGCAGCTCCTCGAAGCCGTCAGGAATGCCGGGCACGTCCGGGAAGCAGATCTCCACCCTCCCCGCCTCGCCGGTCTCCCGGGCCTGAGCGTTGATGCCGCAGCCTCTCAAATTGTCATTGATGGCCGCCAGGGTGAAGCTGTCCCCGCCGATGCGGAGCAGGGCGGCCAGGGCCGCCCGCCGCATCTCCAGATCGGCGGTCACCGGCCGCCGGGACAGCAGGCTCTCGATGGCCTCCAGCCCCCGCCCTTCCGCCGTGGAGAGCAGCATCTCCCGCTGAATCTCCTCCAGGCCGGTCTCCACGCCGTCCAGAGCCTGTCCCTGGGCCTTCAGCTCCCCGCCGTTGGCGGTGCCCTCCAACTCGTATACCCGCAGGGGCCGCAGCAGGTCCTTTAAATATTGTGCATACCCGCTCATGCCGTTCCCTCCGTCCGGGTGACCGAGAGGCTGTTCAGCCGGGGCAGCACGTCGTGCTCCACCGTCACATCGGCGGCGGGGGCGGTAAGGGCGTAGTTCTCCACTCCGTCCACCTCATAGATCAGCTGGCCCAGCTTGGCCCGCAGAATGTTCTGGCCCAGCCGCTGACCGTTGAACCAGCCCCGGATGGCCCCCTCCACGTTCTGCCGCACCGTCTCCCCGTCCCGGTTGGCCGCCGTCTGGATCTGAACCGTCACATTCACATTCTCCGTCTCCGGGGCCCGTACCAGCACGTCCACGGCGATCTCCCGACGTTCCTCAAAATAGGCCTGCAATTCCTCCAGCAGTTCCTCGTCGGGCACCCCGGCGGCGGTAGCCACCACCACGTCCACCGAGCCCACTCCTCTGGGCCGGGATACCACCGCCGCGGCGGCCACCTGGGGAAAGGACATGGCGCTCTGCTCATAGTAGGCGGCGTTGGCGCCGTTGGGCATCCGCTGGAAGGTCTCCAGCACTCTGGCCCGCAGGGTTTCGTCGTCCTCCGCATCCAGACCGCCGGAGAAGCCCTCCGGGTTGGTACACCGGCTGACCCCCACCGGGGCCACCGCCATGGCCCGGATGGTGCCCGCCGCCACATTGCCTGCCGCCCCCGGCTCCAGGGCGGCCGCCGGGGCGTCCACCTGGGTCTGACCGGCCCGGAGGGTGACCTCTTTGGTGGTCTCAAAGCGGATCAGCCCCGCCGTCATGCACACCGTCCCCGCCGGGATGGTCAGATCGGCCTGGGCGGCGCTGTCCGTCTCAAAGCGGATGCTTCCCTCCGCCGCCACCGCCGCCCGGCGCTCCAGCCCCCGCAGCTGGGCGTGCCTGTCCAGATATTCCCCCTCCGCGCTCTGGGGAAAGCACTGGCGGTTCACCCAGTCAGCCTGGACGTACAGGGCGTAGATCTGGGCGGCCACGGCGTACAGCCGTACCGCCATATCCCCGTCTCCGGCCAGGGCCACGCCGGTCTCCTGCTCAAAAATGGCCGTCATTTCTCCATAGATTTCGTCAATGGATCTCACCAAATCCCTCCCGTCTCAACCGTCAGCTTTAGCTCCTCCCCCTGCCAGGTCAGAGCCACCTCTATGGTGCCGTCCTCCTCCAGCTCCACGGCGGTCACCGTCAGATCAGGCTCGTCCTCCAGTGCTTGGGCTACATACTGCCGGGCCAGGTTCTGCCGCTGGGCGGGCTTGCAGCGACCCAGCTGGTAAAGCTGGCTGCCCAGGTTGGGCAGGAAGGGGAAGCTGCCTCGGGGGATGGACAGCTTCCACAGCACCCGCTGGAGCAGCTCCTGACTGCCCTCCGCACGCCGGTAGCCGCCCCCCTCGTCGGGCACATAGTCGCCGTCCCGTACCATCAGTTCCATCCGCTCACTCCCTTGTCATGACCTCCTTGCCGTCAACCAGCAGTTTGCCGGTTACGGACACCGTGCCGTCCCTGCCCAGGCGGATGGAGGCGCCGCCGCTGAAGATCAGCACCTCACCCTCCGCCACACCGTATTCTTCGGCGCATCGTACCCCCGCCACACAGGGGGCCTCCCCCTCAGCGCCGGTCTTGAGGACCAGCACCTGATCACCCCGGGCAGGCCGCCAAACGTAGCCGCCGGGGGCAAATACCGGCAGGTCCCGCCGCTCGCCGTCCAGGCATACCCCCGCCGGGTCGCCCCCCAGGGTGACGGTGCCCACCTGCGAACCGCCGTCTTTCCGCTTGCGCCGCTGCTGCTGTGCCAGCCACATCCTGTCTCCCTCCTACTTCAAGGCCGCCGGGTCCCCCAGCACCAGCCTGGTGTAGGTCCCGTTCTCGTCCATTCCGCTTACCATTTCCGCCACCCGCCAGGTGCCCCGGCCCACCGGCTTGTTCAGGTGGACCTCCACCAGCTCCCCCGGCCAGGCCGCAAAAGCCCCGAGCAGCTCCAGCTCCAGCTGCCGCAGCTCCTCCGCCGACCGCTCCAGCTGGTAGCTGCCGGAATAGCGCATGGTCTGATAGCTGCTCTTCCCCGGCATGGTAAGCACCCTCCGGCACCGTCCGCCCCGCCGGGCGAAGTCCTCGTTTTCCACCGTCTGCACCGCCCCTGTGGTCCTGTCCCGCACCAGGATCTGGGACAGCACGCCGTACCGCTGATCCCGCAGGGTGAGGGCGGTCACCCCCGTGTCCTCCGACAGCACCAGCTTCTCCCCGGTCTCCCAGGGGGTGACCACCAGCCGCCCCAGCCGGTCGAACCGGGGGGTGATCCCGCCGTAATACCGGCAGAACTCATAGACCACCTGCCACTCGCTGCTTCCCACCGCCACGGAAAAGCCGGGTACGGCGATGAGCTTGGCCCCTGCCGCCGCCTCTATCCCGTAGGGGGTCACATGGTCCCGCAGGATGTCCTGCCAGGTGGCCACCTGGTAGTCCATGCCCAGGGCCTCGTTGTCCAGCAGCCGGGCCGCCATCCCTCGACCGGATATGGTCAAAAAACTGCCCTGTTCATCCCAGCCCCGCTCGCACTCGTCCACCAGGCCGGTGAACACCCGCTGTCCCTCCTCGTCGGCGGTAAAGCCCACCGCCTCCGCCAGCAGATCCTCCTCCGGCTCCCACAGGCAGCGCACCTCGAAGCTGTCGCAGGGGGTGCCCAGCCCGTACTGAAACTTCCATTGAATCACCTGGGGCAGGGCAATCTGACTCCCGTCCCAGCCATGCAGTACAGCCTCCATCACGTCACCCGCACTTTCTGCCCCGGATAGATCAGGTTGGGATTTTTGATCTGGGGATTGAGCGAGATGAGATCGGCCAGACCCACCCCATACCGCCGGGCGATGCCCCACAGGGTGTCCCCCCGCACCACGGTGTACCACTGCTCCCCGGAGGAGCCGGCCTGAGCCGTCCCTCCCGTCGTTCCAACCGAGGCGGTGGTCACCCGGGTGCCCGTGCTGTGCCCGTCGAACTCCTCCCAGAAGGTGAAGGTGTACTTCACATAGTCCGCCCTGGGCTCCTGACTGAGGGAAAGCTCCACAAAATAGGCGTTGGCCGTCTGCCAAACCGGGTGGACCAGCAGGCCCGGCCCCTCGTTGTAAAAGACGGTGGCCAGCTTTTTGAATTCGTCATAGGCCCCCTCTCCCACAAATTCTCCCTCTCCCCGCATGATCCGGTAGGAGGGTCCCAGGTCCTGCATGGCATAGTGGCCGAAGGGCACTTCTTTGACCCCCACCTTCCGCTTAAAGGAGATGGAATAGACCCTGGGATTGTGGGGCCACACATAATTTTTATAGCGCATTGCCGCCAGTCTCACAGCAGTTGAAACCCCCCGTCAAATCTCCGTGCGTCCCGCCGCACCAGCCGGTCCAGCCGCCGCAGCCCATCCTCTCCGCCGTTCTGTCCTCTGCCCGGCGGCTCCAATGTCACCACTTGGGTGTGCCGCTCCGCCGCCGGCAGGCCCGCCAGGCTGATCCGCACGGCCTGATCCAGTTCTCGGGCAGTCTCCGTCAAGGCCCGGCCGGCCTCCGGCCCTCCGTCCGCCCAACGTTCTCCAGCCGGGTGTACATCTACTACTCCCGCCGCCCACCGGCGGATGTCTCCGCCGGTCACACTGGAGAGCCTGTCCGCTATCTCCGGCAAAGAAGTCACTTCCGGATTCTTTTCCCCCTGTTGGTCCTCTTCTGAGGCAGTAAGGGGGACCCGCACCGGGCCGGTCTCCCAGACCCCGTCCCCCTGCTCCCGCTCCAGCTGCTGCGCCAGCAGCTGTCCGATATAGTCGATCATGCCCTCTCCCCCCGCATCAGCCGTTCAAACCGCTCCTGATCGAAGGAGGCGTTCTGTCCGCCCACCGTGGTCCCCGCCTGCTGCCCGCACACCGGACAGCAGGGCTCCTCGGCCTTCTGCCGGCAGGAGGGACACAGCTGCTCCAGCACTTCCTCCCGGTCCAGCATCAGGTTGAGGGCGCACCACAGGTAGTCTCTGGCCTTCATCTTTTGGGCCCGCTCCTCCGTGGGAAGGGCCCCAAATGTCTTGAGCACACGCCAGCGAAGGCGCTCATAAGGCGTATGCTCCAGGCTTTTTTTAGGGCCCGGGCCTCCTCCTCCCCATCCTCGGGGGAGGGATTTTCCGCCCGGTCCAGCTCATCCCACAGCCGGGCCAGCTGGGCCACTTCCCGGGCGCTGAGGTGTTCCAGTACCGCCCGGCCGGAGGGAAAGAGGGGCTTACCCTCCTCCTCCAAAGCCCGGGCCAACAGGCAGGCGTTGGTACACAGCGCCCGCTCCCCTTCGCTCTGGGCCAGCTCCTCCCCCTCACGCTTGGCCTCCAGCACCTCCAGGGCGGAGAGCAGCCGCAGCTGCGTCCCATCCTCCAGGGTCAGCCTGTCCCTCCGGCTCAGCAGTGATTCCATCCCTGTTTCACTCCTCATACCGCCGTCTCGATCCGCTTGGCCGCCACCACCGTGATCTTTTCCACCACCATGGCCCCCAGAGCGCCGGTCTCGCCGATGGCGCTCCACTGGCAGCCGGAATAGATGATCTTCCGGTCCGGCTTACAGATCACCAGGCTGAAATCCTCCAGGTCGTGGAAGTTGATGCCGTCCCGGATGGCCTCGTCGGTGGCGTACAGCCGGGTCAGCTCCAGCACATGGGTGCGCGGACCGGGAATGGTGGCCACCGGCTCCTCCTCACCGAAGGCCTCCACACTCTGGCTGGAGCGGGTGGTCTTGGCGGTGTAGCTCTGGACCACCGCCACCTTCTTCCCGTCTATCTCCAGATAGATGTCGCTGCTGGTGGGAAAACCAGAAATCTTCATGCCGTTGCCTCCTTATACCGTGATGTGGGCGGTGAGCCAGATCTGGTTGAGGCCGTGGGCCACCGTAAAGGTAAAGTCCACCAGACATACGGTGGGATTTTCCGTGTCCGCCTCCACCGTTACCTGATCGTAACCGGTGATGATCTCCCTGGCCAGCTTGTTCTCCAGCTCCAGCACCACCTGGGAGCGGATGGCCCCCCGGGTCTGCTCGGTGTTCTTAGTCCTGCGGAACTTGGCCCGCAGGGAGTTGCGGATGGTGGGGATCACATCGTCCACAATGCGGATGGTGGTCAGCTCCCGCCAGGTGGCGTCCTCTGCCTCCCCGGTCTTGGTGCGGGTAGTCACCCCCCGCACCACGCTGACCACACCGCTCACATTTTCCAAGGGGGTGACGCCGCCCCGCACCAGGGTGTCGATCTCGGTGTCGGCGTACCGGGCCTCCATTCCCTCCAGGCCCTTCAATTCCGCGCCCCCCAGGGGGATGGCGGGGTCGTTCTCCCCGGCAATGGCCCCCGCCACCGCGGCGGCTGCCAGGCCGGTGCCGTCTCCGGGGGCCACCAGCACCACCCGCTCGCTGTTGATCCCTTCCGCCCGCTCCACCAGGGCCTCCACATCCTCGCTCTGAGCGCCGCCCACCACGGCGATCCGCTCCCGCCGTGCCTGGGAGGCGTCGCAGACGCTCTGCCGCAGGGCCTGCTGCACCGACAGCTGGGTGCTGTCGCATACCACAAGGTCAATGTCATCCTCCATTGCCAGCAGGTCAAAGGCCCCCTGATAGTCCTCCTCTCCGCTCACCGGTGCGACCACCACCCTGGCCGCGCCGTTACGGAAGAGCACCTGCACCAGCTTGGTCAGGTTCTCCTCCTGACCGAACTGGGTCACCGCGTCCTCATAGCGGTTAAAGGTGTACAGCTTGCCGCTCTCTCCATCGGTCACCAGGCCCACCAGGCCCACGGTACTGCTGCCGCCGCTGCCGCTGATCACGGTGGAGGCGTCGTAGCTGGAGTAAACCCCAGGCCGCTCATGAATCGTCATACTCAAATCCGGCTCTCTCCTCTCACAATAAAGTCCAGGAAGGTGCCGCCCTCCTGGGCCACCGCGTACAGATAGCCCCGGCATACCGCCTCCACCGCCCGGTGGTAGAGTCCAGCCCCCTGGTCAAATTCCGTCTCTCCGCAGGAGAGCTCCTGGAGGGTGAGTCCGGGAGGTCCCTCCCGCTGCAAGGCCTCCGCCATCCGGTCAAAGGTCTCCTGGATGCCCGCCGCGCCGCAGCCCTGGGGGGCGTACAGGTCCAGCCCGAAGGTGAGGACGATCTTTCTCCCGTACAGCTCCTGCCACTGGCCGCTCTCCTGGTCGTACCGCTCTCCCAGGTAGTCCCGGAACCCCTCCGGCCCCCCCTGACAGGCCCGGAGGGAGACGGCGGCCACCGCCCCGTCCCTCCGGACCCGACTCATCTCCGGGTAGGCGCATTGGGCGTCGATGCCCTGCCCCTGCAGATAGTCCACCATCCGCTCCCGGATCGTTCCAAAGTCCATGGCTCTCCCCCGCTTCCCACTGTCTTTCTGTCCGCCTGGCTGCGCTCACTCCCTGACCGCCAGCAGCCCCCACCAATACACCAGCTCATCCCCCAGATAAACCGGCTGGGCACTGCGCACCGTAAAGGTATGATCCCCCCAGGCGATGTACCCGCCGCCCAGCTCATCCAGGGCCATGTCCGGCCCGCCCAGGCAGATCCACCGGTCCTGCCACACCAATCCCAGAGGGGTGGGCTGCCGCTGGAAGAAATCCGACCTCTTCTCCTGGACGGGCTGGAGGAAGGCCCGGCACACCGTGCCCTCCTCCTGTCCCTGCCGGTAGAGGGTGACGGTCTGACCATATCTGGATAAAATCCGTTCCCAGCGTCCGGTCATCCCTTCACCCCCCGGAACAGGAACCCCCGGTCCTTCAGGTAGGGCCCCAGCACCGTCTCACCCTGGAGCCGGAGGGCGGCGGAGCGCTCCCGGGCCTGACCGCAGTCCTCTTCCCGGATGGTGACGCTTCCGGCGGTAAACTCTGTCCCGCCGCTGTACTGGCCTCCGGCCAGGCCCGCCAGGGCCACCCAGGCGCACCCCAGCACAAAGGCGGCTCCGCAGTCCTCCGGCGCCACGCCCTCCCGCAGCCGTCCGGTCATCTCCTCCGCCGCCACCCGGCACAGGACCTCCAGCACCGGCCGCTGGCTGTCGTCCACATGACCCAGCGTCTGGGCCATGGTGATGATCTCCTCTATCATTTCAGCTTCAGCACCTTGGCCGCGTCGGTAAACAGCTTGGCGAAGCCGGAGATGGAGGTGATGGCGGCCCGCTCCAGCTGCCGGTCGATGAGCTTGTCGTACTCCACCATCACGTCGGAGCCCTGCACCATCTCCAGGGCGTAATTCTTGTCCAGGCCGATGAGCTTGCCGCTCTCCAGGGCGGAGGTACGCAGCAGGGTGGCCCCCAGGGGGGTGGCCAGCTTGCCGGTGCCCTGGAAGTTGAGGCCGGTGAGGGGATTCTGGAACTCGTCCATCTTGAGCATCTGGCGCATCATGTCGCCGGACACCAGCAGGGTATTCATCTCATAGGGCTCAAACTGGGCCCAGAAATCCACCAGATCGTCGTAGGTCAGGGTACCGGCGGCGCCGCCGATGGGGTCGGAGCCCACGGTAAACTCCTGGGCGGGATTGTCGTTGCCGTCGCCGTTGAGGAGCACATCAATGGCGTCCTCCAGATGCATCCGGTTGATGTGGGCGCCGATCTGCCGCAGGGTGACGGAGAACAGGTCCAGCTTCTGATAGCGGATAGCCTCGTAGGAGGCCACCAGCATCCGGCCCCGCTTGTGGAGCTTCACCAGATTCTCCTGGGTCTTGACCTGGGTCTGGGGGATGGCCGCGCCCTCCTCCACGTGGCGCAGGGCCTTCTGGTCGTCCTCGGGCACCGAGGCAATGGAGCGGTAGTCCATGCCGTCGAAGCGGGTGACGGCGGCGGTGATGTGGGGCAGCAGGTCAGCCTCCTCCATGCCCTGGCGCACCGACCGGGCGATGTACTCGGGGAAAAGGACGGCGGACTGGCTGGTGGAGAAGAACTTTTCCACCACGTCGCTGCCCGCGCCCTTCACCTTGATATCAAAACGCTTGAGCTGGCGCTGATAGGCGTCCAAGCCCTCCAGAGGAGTACCCTTGTACTGCTCCGAGGGGTCCTCCCGCTCCAGCACCTGGGTAAAGGTGCGGCCTGCCTCGTTGTACATACCCTTTTCCAGTCTCAGATTGTCAAACCGATAGCTCATATTCCCATCCTCCCTTTCTTACAGACAGATCACAGCCGTGTCAGTCTCCACCTGCACCACCAGATACTCCGTACCGGAAGAGGCGTCCAGCTTCACGCCGCCGGAACCGTCAGCGGACAACTTGCACCAGCCGGCGGTCATGCTGCCGCCGCTGGCAGGTACCTTTACCAGGCCGCCCAGCTGGACGGCGGCATAGCCGTCCTCCGCGGACAGGGCCACGCCGCAGAACTTCTCCCCGTCGGAGCAGGGGCCCACCATGCAGTCCTCCGTCACCTTGACCACCTGACTGGCAATCACACCCTCGCCGCAGGCAAAGGTGGCCACCACTTCGCCAATGCCCTCAAAAGAAATCTTGCTGCTCATCCTCTTGCTCCTTTCTTTTTGTAGGGGCGACCTTGATGGCCGCCCGCACCGTTCTCAGATCAAAAACGCCCCGTCTCTTCCCTCCGCCGGGATCTGCCGTTCCCAGGCGGGCAGCTGGGTCTCCACGCCCCAGGCCTTGTCCACCTGGACCTCAAAGGCCTTTTTCAGGGCGTCCAGCTCCGGCTCCTCCAGCCGCTGCACGATGCCCTTCAGGGTCTCCTGCTCCAAAGCCAGCCCGGCCACGCCGCCCAGGCGCACCACCTCGTCTTTGAGCTGCTGGAGGTACTTGCGCCCCAGGGCGGCCTCCCGCTCCAGCTGTTCCATGTCCTGTCTCATGCTCTTCATCACCCCCGCGTTCTTCTGGGCCGGCACCGCCACAAAGGACCACTCGTAGGCGTCGGTGGCCCGGACCAGATCGACCCAGCACAGCTTGCCGCCGTACTCCCTGCCCTTCTCATGGGCGCACCGGTTTCTGTCATGGATGTTCTCCCCGCAGATGGAGCACCGGGCCTCCTCCACCGCGCAGCCCACGCTCACCTCCTTCTTGATGCCGCCCTCGATCTCTGCGATCAGGTCCCGGTTGCCCTCGGTGCGCAGCATATAGGCGTAGCCCTTCAGGTAACACAGGGTATCCCCCGCCGCCGTGAGAACGCTCTCATCCCGCACCAGTTCGGTGCGATAGATGCGGGCGGTCTGGGCCGCGGCGCTCCACTGGTGGTCAAAAATGCCGCTCTTGCCCACAAAGAGGGGGGCCAGCTCCTCCAGGGTCTCCGCCGGGAACCGCTCCCCGTCCCGGTCCACCTCGTTGTCGCACAGCCGCACGGCGAAGGTGTATACCTCCTCCCCGGTCAGCTTCTTGCGGCTCATGGCGTTGATGAGCCCCAGCTCGGTCTGGTCCAGGGCGGCGCTCTGGTCCACCCCGGCCTGCTTGTTGATGTTCATACCGTCTCTCCCTTCTCTCTGGCCTCATTGTCCATCTCCACCGTCCTGGCCTGCTGCCGGTAGAGCTGGGCTCTTGCCTCCTCCACCAGATCCTGGAGGTTTACATCCTCCCACTCCACGCTTACCTGAGGCCGATAGCCGTGGAGGGTCAGCCACAGCTCACAGATCCGCTCCACCACCGGCTCCAATCCCCGGCGGATGGCGGTGATCTCACTGGTCATCATGTCGGCCTGCTGGGTGCTCATCCGCTCGGTGGAGGACCAGGACAGTCCCAGCAGAAAAGGGGGAATGCCGGTGCGGGACACCAGCTGCTCCAGGATCTGCCGTACCGGCACCTCGCTGTCCAGCACCTGGTTGTCCGCGCCGATCACCTTGATGTCCACGTCGCCCACCGCCACAAAATCCCGGACATTGCCGTGCTTGCCCGCCTGCATGGCGGCGGACCACTCCCGGGCGATCTGGCGGCTGCGCTCCTGTACCATGCTCTGATCCAGGGGGCTGTCCCCCGGCTTGTATACCACCGCGAAGCGGACGTTGCCCATCCGCTCCCAGTTCATGCCAATGGCCTGATAGATTTTCAGTAAAATTTCGGTGAGAAAGGGCATGGACCGCAGCAGACTCACCCCATAGGGGCTGTCGGTCTCAGGCTGAAAGGGAGTGAAGAGAAGCAGCTCCTGCCGGGGCAGCTCCCGCATGGCGCCGTCGGCCCCCCGGCCCCAGATGGCAAACTCCATGGGGGTGGCGCCCTCTCTGATCTCGATGTCGGCCACGTTGCCGCACAGCAGGGCGGCGATGTCCCGCCGCCTGCGGTCGGGTACGATCTCCCCCACCGCCCGGCCGCAGGTGAGCATGGAGTCCAGATAGCAGTCCAAAAAGGACTGGATACCCCGCTGGCCCCGGCCTGTGTTCACGTGCTGGAGGAACCAGTCCAGCTCCGCCTGGGCCCGTTTGTCTCCGCACTGCACAATCACACCGCCTGCCAGCCGGATCAGCTTCCAGATTGCGGCGTCCACAATGGGCACCGCCTCCCGGATGCTGCGGTAGAGGTCGATCTCCCCCTGCCGCAAGGGCACATACCCGTCCAGTACCCCAAAGGGATGCCTGCCCCCCTCCCGGATCTGGACCGCCAGTCCGCCGCCCTCCGGCCCGCTTTTCTTATGGAACAGTCCCATAACCACACTCCTTTTCCATTAAAACCGCCCCCGCTCCACACACAGCCCGCCGAAAAAAGCCCTCTCGCTGCCCGCCGCCACGGTGGCGGCAAAGTATCGGATGTCGTCCATAGCGTGGTCGTGTACCTTCCGCACCCGGTCCCCCACCGCCTTCTCGTCCCAGCAATAGAGGGAAAATTCCCGGATGGCGTCGGCACAGGGGGCGCAGATCACCAGTTTCCCCTGCCGCAGCAGCTCCGCAGTGACCCGGATACCGGCCAGCACGTCGTTATCGGCCTTTTCCACCCGCCAGCCCTGCCGCCGCAGCAGCTCGATGAAGCTGGCGGCAGAGGGGTCGATCACCACCCGCCGGATGGTCCTCCCTCCCGCCAGCTGCTCCAGGTCACGGGCATACTCCCCGTCGGTTTTCTGCCTGCCCTCCCGCCGGGAGTCATAGTAAAACTCCTTCACCCGGTACCACACCCCGTCCCGCAGGCCCCACAGCCCGAAGGAGGCGGGATTCACCGTACCGTAGTCGCAGGAGATGCACCACTGCTCCATCTCCCCCTGAGGGACCGGCTTTATATAGTCCTCATCAAAGAAGTCGTACACCCGCCCCTCCGCCGCCACCCACTCTCCCAACACAAACCGCCGGTAAAAGGTCCCGCTGAAATTGCGGGCATACCGCCGGATGACCCTGGGAGAGAGGGCCGGATTGTCTCCCATGGTAAAGTGGAGGTAGAGGGCGTTGCGCTCCTCTTTCTTCTGAATCCACTCCTTGTAAAACCAGTGCTCCGGCCCCTCCGGGTTGCAGGAGAACCACATCCGGCTCCCCTCCACCGAGCACCGGGCGCAGGCCTGCTCCACAAAGGACCGGGGCATAAGGGCCACCTCGTCCAGCAGCACCCCCGCCAGGGTGATGCCCTGGATGAGGGCGGCGCTTCCCTCGTCCTTCCCGCCAAAGAGGTAGAAGGTGTTTTCCCGGCCGCCAAAGCGGACGGTGATTAGATTTTTGGATACCTTTTCCTCCCATTGGAAGCCCAGCTCCTTGAGCACCGGCAGCAGAGCACCCAGCAGATTGCGCCGCAGGCCGGTAACCGTCTTGCCGCACAGTCCGAAGGCCTGGCCGTGGAAGGTCCGCATGGCCCAGCAGAAGAAGGACAGCCCCATGCACATGGTCTTGCCGCTGCGTACTGCCCCGTCGCAGATCAAGGCCTCCCTGTCCCGCACCACCGGGTCGCACCACCAGGTAAGCACCTGCTTCTGTTTGGGGGAAAAGCTGCGAAATCTCATGTCTCCTCCTGTGCTCCTTCCTCCGCTTTCCGCTCCCATGCCTGAAAGAACTCCGCCGCCTTTTCCTCCTGGCCTCCCGCCAGTTCCACCAGCAGCTTGAGCACTGTCAGCCGATCCACCAGCTGAACCTCGATACTTCCCTTGTCGGTCCGCTTGAAGCCGGTGAGGGCAGTCAGATCCAGACGGTTAATCTCCTCCAGTTCCCCTTCTTCCAAAAAAGCCAGCTTGACCGCGTCGTTGGCCTTGCACTTGGCCAGTTCCTCCATCAGCTCCAGCAGCCTGCTTCTCTCACTGTCCACCGCACTCACTCCTCACCCTTGGCGTCCCAGGGCCAAAAGTTGGATGTTTGCGTACACCGAAGGAGAAAAAAAGCAAAAAAAATTTGGGAGCGCCCCGGTTCTCCCGGGGCGCTCCCAAAAAATATTTCATTCACTTGTCTGCGGTGTCGGCTCAATCACCCCAGTCGGCATCCCAATCAATGATGACGCCGGTAACGGCGTTGATGTCGCACTCATACTCGGTGTAGCCGTTGCGCATCTCAATCTCATACACATACCGGCCGTCGTCCCGGTCCAGCTTGCACTTGACCACAGTGCTGCCGGCGGGAGCCTTGGCCAGGGCGATCTCCTTGGCCTTGGCCTCCGTGATCAAGTTGTCCTGGGTGGTGGTGCCGCCACTGCTGCTGTTGCCGCCGTTGACCTTGAGGGAGAAATCATCCCACTCCCGGTCGTAGGCCAGCACCGCGCCGGTGGTGGCGTCGATGTCGTAGTCGTACTCGGTGTTGCCGGCGTAGAATTCCACCTCATAGCGCACCCGGCCGTCGTCCCAATCCAGTCCGGCCTTCACAAAGATGGCGTCGTTGGCATTCACGCCGGCATGGCTGAGGGCCGCGCTCTTGGCCTTATCCACCGTAATATAGTTGGATGCGCTGGGGGTGGAGGCGATATACTGGTCCTGGGTGGTAAGCACTGCGGTAAAGGTGGCGGAATCATAGTCCACCTTCAGACCGGCGGCCTCGCAGATGGCGCGGACAGGGGCGTAGGTGGTGCCGTTGTAAGAGAACAGGGGCACCTCATTGCCGTTGGCGTCCTTGGGCTGGAACCGGGCGCCATTCAGAGTCACCTGGATATCATCCTCTACCTGGATCGTTCTGGTAGCCGCCATTGCGGTCATACCCAAACCAACCGCCAGAGACACAACCAGGACACCGGACACAAAACCTTTTCCAAAACCTCTTTTCATCTGAAAAAACTCCTTTACAATAAAATTGTTATCGTTCTCTGGGGCCTCACCGGCCCTTCTGCCTATACAATGGGGCAGGCCGCCCAAATATTGCACAGAATCTGAAAGTTTTTTATTTTTTATTTTCCCGCGAAAAAATCTTGACTTTTTCCAAATATCTTATATAATAATAGGGCTTGTTTGTGACAAGCCATCCTTGCTCCCGCCGAATGCGGGGGCCATATGTCCATAAGGAGGTGCAAAGAAAATGGCAAAACTCAGCGGTAACTACGAGGTGGTCTACATCCTCAATCCCAACCTGGGCGAGGAGGCCACTGCTGCCATGGTGGAGAAGTTCAAGACTCTGGTGGAGCAGAACGGCACCCTGGCTGAGGTCGACGAGTGGGGCAAGCGCCACCTGGCCTATCCCATCAACGACCTGAACGAGGGCTACTATGTGCTGATGACCTTCAGCTCCAAGCCCGAGTTCCCCCGTGAGCTGGATCGTATCCTGCGGATCACTGACGGCGTGATGCGCTCCCTGATCGTCTGCAAGGACGAGTAAGAGAGGAGAGGCTTCATGCTGAACCGTATTATTCTCATGGGCCGCCTGACCCGCGACCCTGAGCTCCGGCACACTCAGACCGGGACGGCGGTAGCCTCCTTCTCTCTGGCTGTGGACCGGGACTTTAAGGACAAGACCACCGGCGAAAAGGCCACCGATTTTATTGATATCGTGGCCTGGCGTCAGACGGCGGAATTTGTCTCCCGCTTTCTCACCAAGGGCCGTATGGCCGTGGTGGAGGGGCGGCTCCAGCTGCGTGACTGGACCGACCGGGACGGCAACAAGCGCCGCACTGCCGAGGTGGTGGCCGACAACGTGTATTTTGGCGACTCCAAGCGGGACGCCGAGGGCGGCTACAGCGCACCCTCCGGCGGCTACGGCACGCCCGGCGGCTATGCGCCCCCCGCGGCCCCTGTTGGCGGCGGCTATTCCGCCCCTGCCGGCGGCGACCAGTTTGCCGAACTCACCGAGGACGACGGCGAATTGCCCTTCTAAACCGAACACAGCGGCGGATGCCGCATCATAAAACAAGCCGGACTATAGGCCCGGAACAAGGGAGGTTTTCCAGTTATGGCTATGGATAGAGAGCGCCCCCGCGGCCGTAAGCGCCGCAAGGTCTGCACCTTCTGTGTGGACAAGGTGGAGCACATCGACTATAAGGACGCCGTGAAGCTGCGTCGGTTCCTGTCCGAGCGGAGCAAGATCCTGCCCCGCCGCACCACCGGCACCTGCGCCATGCACCAGCGTCAGCTCACCGAGGCGATCAAGCGTGCTCGTCAGATCGCGCTGCTGCCCTTCGTGACCGACTAATAGCGTCATTGAACAGCCGGGCCAATGGCCCGGCTGTTTTTTTGTATTCCCCTTTCCCTGTCGGGGCCGATGCCCACATCGGCCCGCCCCACCAGCTCCGAAACACCTTGACAGTCCGCTTCGGTTGTCATACAATGAAATTTACATGAAACCCGCCGTTTCCCCCAGAAACGGCCTTTTTAAACCAAGAAGAGGAGAACAGACCTGTGATCGAACTGAAACACTTATCCAAGGTCTTTCCCACGGCGGACGGGGACTTTGAGGCCCTGTCGGATATCAACCTGACCATTGGGGACGGGGATATCTTTGGCATCGTCGGCATGAGCGGCGCGGGCAAATCCACCCTGGTGCGCTGCATCAACCTGCTGGAGCGGCCCACCCAGGGAGAGGTCCTGATCGACGGGGAGAACCTGATGGAGCTCTCCCCCGCCCGGCTGCGGCAGACCCGCCGGTCCATCAGCATGATCTTCCAGCAGTTCAACCTGCTGATGCAGCGCAACTGTCTGAAGAATGTCTGCTTCCCCATGGAACTGGCCGGCGTCAAGAAGGCCGACGCCGAAAAGCGGGCCCGGG
>DWXO01000071.1 GCA_019119165.1 Candidatus Flavonifractor intestinigallinarum
TGACCGCCTCAACCACCTGCTTCTTGAATTCTGGTGTATAACGTTTGTTTGGTATTCCTTTTGGCATAATAAAGCACCCCACTTGTTAGTCAGTATATCATACTGTCTAACAAATGGGGTGCAGTTCATTGTGCAGCAGATCCTCTTTTTATATGTTACTCCAGAACCCAGGCGGCAGCCTGCCAGGGCTGGAACTCCAGCGTCCCGGGGACGGCGGGGGCTTCATCCCAGTTGGCGATGAGCAGGCGGCTCTTCCGGCCCGCCAGCTCCTCCGGCAGGGCAAAGGTCGTCGGCCGGCCGGACAGGTTGCACACGGTGAGCAGGGTCTTGCCCTCCAGGGTGCGCAGGTAGGCAAACAGCTGGGGATGGTCCGGCAGGATCAGCTTGTAGCTGCCGTAGACGATAAGCTCGCTGTCCGGGGAATTGCGGCGCAGGGCGATGAGCTTCTGGTAGTAGCGGAACACAGAGTTCGCCCGGCCCAGCTGCTCCTTGGAGTTGATCTCCCGGTAGTTGGGATTGACCATGATCCAGGGGTCGCCGGTGGTAAATCCGGCGTTGGGGGAGTCGTCCCATTGGAAGGGGGTACGGGCGTTGTCACGGCTCTTGTAGGCGATGGCCTCCAGCAGTTCCTCAGGCTCGAAGACGCCTCGGGCGGTGAGATCGTGGTAGGCGTTGATGGACTCCAGGTCCCGGTAGTTCTCGATGGAGCCAAAGGGTACGTTGGTCATGCCCAGCTCCTCCCCCTGGTAGACGTAGGGGGTGCCCTGCATCAGGTGGAGGCAGGTGGCGATACACTTGGCCGACAGTTCCCGATACCGGGGGGAGTCGTCCCCCAGCCGGGAGACGATGCGGGGCTGGTCGTGGTTGCAGAAGTAGAGGCTGTTCCATGCCACGTCCTCCAGCTCGTTCTGCCACCGGGACAGCAGCTTCTTGAGGGCCACCAGATCGATCTTTCGGGTGCTCCACTTGCCGGTGACCGCGTCGCCGCCGTCCAGGTCCACGTGCTCGAACTGGAACACCATGTTCAGCTCGGTGCCCTGGGCGTTGGCGTACTGCTTGGCCTGGTCGATGGTCACACCGGCGCACTCGCCCACGGTGAGCAGGTCGTACTTGGAAAGCACCTTCCGGCGCATCTCCTGCAAATACTCGTGGACGTGGGGACCGTTGCAGCAGCCCAGATTGCAGGAGGCGTAGGGTGCGCCGCCGGTGGGCATATCGGGCAGCCCCTCCCGCTTGGAGATCATGGAGATCACGTCCATGCGGAAGCCGTCAATGCCCTTGTCGCACCACCAGGTCATCATGTCAAAGACGGCGTTACGCACCTCCGGATTGTCCCAGTTCAGGTCGGGCTGCTTGGGGGAGAAGCAGTGGAGGTAATACATACCGGTGGCGTCGTCATAGGTCCAGGCGGAGCCGGAGAAAGCGGAGCCCCAGTTGTTGGGCTCTTTACCCTCCTTACCCTCCCGCCAGATGTAGAAATCCCGCTTGGCATTGTCCCGGGACCGGCGGCTCTCCACAAACCAGGCGTGCTGGTCGGAGGTGTGGTTGACCACCAGATCCATGACGATCTTGATGCCCCGGGCGTGGGCCTCGGCCAGCAGCCGGTCAAAGTCGGCCATGGTGCCGAACTCGTCCATAATGGCCTGATAGTCGCTGATGTCGTAGCCGTTGTCGTCGTTGGGGGAGCGGTAGACGGGGGAGAGCCAGATCACGTTGGCGCCCAGCTCCTTGATGTAGTCCAGCTTGCTGGTGATGCCGGGCAGGTCCCCGATGCCGTCGCCGTTGGAGTCGCAGAAGCTGCGGGGGTAGATCTGGTAGATGACGCTCTCTTTCCACCATGCTTTGTTCATGACCATATCACTCCTCCGTGTGCAGGTACCAGGCAAAGCCATAGGGGTAGAGCTTTACCTGCCTGAGATCCTCAAAGGTCCCGCCGTAGATCAGCTCCTCAAAGGGCCCCTGATCCCTATTGGAGACGGTGACAAATTCCTGGCTGAAATTGAACAGGGCAATGAGCTTGCGGCCCTGGTACCACCGGCCGATGCCCAGCACCCGGGTGTCCCCGGTGTCAAAGGTCCACATCTCCGCCCGGGCGTCGAAGGCGGGCTCCGCCGCCCGCAGCTCCTCCAGCCGCCGCAGGCCGATGAACTGCTTGCCCTGGCGGGTGGAGGGATCGTGGCGCATTTTGGCCAGATCCCACTGGAAGTTGCCCCGGTGGATGTAGCGGCTGTCGTCCCACTTCTCCCCGTCGTGGTGGTAGGAGTAGTCGTTGAGCTGCCCCACCTCGTCCCCGCTGTACAGCACGGGGATGCCGCTCTGGGTGAGCATCCAGGCGTGGAGCATCAGGTCGCAGGACACCGCCCGCTCCAGCTTAAAGGGGTCCCGCTCATAGTCGGCGGCCTCCACCCCGCACAGGGAGGCGGTGGTGCCGCACAGCCGGGCGTCGCCCAGCCGGGGATCGTCGTTGTACAGCTCGCCCCGGCTGTTGCTGCCGGGCAGCTTGCCGGTGAAGAAGTCGTTGAGATATTTCTTGTGGGCCACCTCGTTGGTGCCGAAGTGCTCCTTCAGCCAGGGGTAATCCAGGCCCCAGCCGATGTCGTCGTGGCAGCGCAGGTAGTTGAGGAACAGAAAGTCCCGGGGCAGGGCGCACACCGCATCCACCTGATGGCGGAGCAGGGACACGTCGGCGGTGGCCAGGGTGTGCCAGGTGGTGGCCATGGTGGTCACGTTATAGAGCATATGACATTCCGGCTTGTCGGTGCTGCCGAAGTAGGGGGCCACCTTGGCGGGCTCCATCACTACCTCGCCCAGCAGAAGCACGCTGGGGCAGACGATCTCGCACACAATGCGCATCATCCGTACCAGGGTGTGGACCTGGGGCAGGTTGCGGCAGTCGGTGCCCAGCTCCTTCCAGATGTAGGGCACCGCGTCCAGCCGGATCACGTCAATGCCCCGGTTGGCCAGGTACAGCAGGTTCTCCGTCATGTCGTTGAACACCATGGGATTGGCGTAGTTCAGGTCCCACTGGTAGGGGTAGAAGTTGGTCATGACCACCTGCTTGCAGTCGTCCAGCCAGGTGAAGCTGCCGGGGGCCGTGGTGGGAAAGACCTGGGGCACGGTTTTCTCAAATTCCCGGGGGATGTCCCAGCTGTCATAGAAGAAATAGCGCTCCCGGTAACCCGGCTCTCCAGCCCGGGCCTTTCTGGCCCACTCGTGGTCCTCGCTGGTGTGATTCATTACAAAGTCCAGGCACAGGCTGATGCCGTCCTTCCGGCAGGAATCCGCCAGGTGCTCCAGGTCGGCCATGGTGCCCAGCTCGGGCTGCACCTTCCGGAAGTTGGAGACGGCGTAGCCACCGTCGCTGCGGCCCTTGGGGCTCTCCAGCAGGGGCATCAGGTGGAGATAATTTACTCCGCACTCCTTCAGATAGGGCAGCTTCTCGGCCACCCCGTTGAGGGTACCGGCGAAGGCGTTGGTATAGAGCATCATGCCCAGCAGCTCCCGGCGGCGGTACCAGTCGGGATCGGACTCCCGCCGGGCGTCCTGGACCCGCAGGTCGGCCTTGCGCTCCTCCCAGCTCCGGCGGAGCATCTGAGTGAAGTAGTCGAAGGCGGCCTGATCGCCGTGGTACAGCTCGCAGTAGAGCCATTTCAATTCGTCGTAATGCCGGGCCAGACGGCGCTCAAAGATGGAGGCGTCCTCCCCAATCCCCACCTGAGCGGGGGTCAGAGGGTCTGCCGCCTTGGTTTTCTTTTTGCTTTTGGCCTCCTTGGGGGCCGTAGACTCCGCCGCCTGCTGCACCAGCCGGTCGGTCTGTCCGGCGGTCTGCTTGGTCTGTTTACGCTTCATGGGCGACTCCTCCTTCCTCCAGTTCCGCCAGAGTGGGCATGGCGGGGATGGCTCCGCTGCGGGAGCAGGTCTTGGAGGCCGCCCGGTTGGCAAAGGCAAGGATGGCTTCCAGCTCGGGGGCGGTCAGGTCCTCCAGAGGCTTCTCCCCCCGGGCCACCAGACGGCTGAGTACCGCGCCCAGGAAGGTGTCCCCGGCGCCGTTGGTGTCGGCTACGGTGGTGGCCACGCCGGGCACCAGGCCGGTCTTGCCCTGCCAGCGGTAAAAGGCGCCCTTGTCGCCCAGGGTCACAAGAATGAGGCGGATGCCCTCGGCCTCCAGGCGCCGGGTGCCCTCCTCCGGGTCGCCGGTGCCGGTGATGAGGGGCAGCTCCTCGTCGGACAGTTTAAGTACATCTACCAGGGGCAGGGGCTTCTTCATCCACTCCACCGCCTCGGCCTGGCTGTTCCACAGGGCGTCTCTGTAGTTGGGGTCGTAGCTCACCAGAACGCCTTTCTCCCGGGCGCTCTGCGCGGCAAAGAGGGTGGCCTCCCGGGCGGGACCGGCGGTCAGGCTCACAGAGCCGAAGTGGAGCACCTTGCTCCCAGCGATCAGGCCGGTGTCCACCTCCTCCGGTTTCAGGTTGCAGTCCGCCCCCCGCACGAAGCGGAAGGAGCGCTCTCCAGTGTGGGACACCGCTACCACCGCCATGGTGGTGGCAGCCTCGTCGGTCCGCAGGCCGGACACGTCCACCCGGTTTTCCTCCAGCACCTGGGTCAGATAGGACCCGAAGCCGTCCTGACCCACCTTTCCGATAAACGCGGTATTGGCCCCCAGCCGGGCGGCCGCCACCGCCACGTTGGCAGGGGCGCCGCCGGGGTTGGCGGCAAACAGCGGTACTTTTTGCTCATTGACCCCAGTCTGGGTCAGGTCGATCAATACTTCGCCAATGGCGGTAATATCCATCATGGATAATCCTTCCCTTTCTCCTTGAAATAGGTCCTCAGCCGTCCTCCCTGAGGGTAAGCAGCTGCTCCACCGGACCTTCCAGCCGGTCCTTCAATCCGTAGACCACATGGCTGACCACATAGCGACCGCCGTCCACGAACGCCTCTATGAGGTGGTCGTCCACAAAGATGTCCAGGGGGCAGATTGCTCCGTCCAGCGCCGGGGTTTGGGCGGTGGTCCGATAGTTGGGCAGATGGGGGAACACCTGACTGCGGTCGGTGACGATCCGCCCGCCCTCCAGGGCAATGCGGTAGCCGCATACGTCCAGGGCCTCCCCGGCCCGGAGGGTGGCTTTCAGCCGGAAAGGCCGCTGCCGGATTGCCTGGTCCCAGTTGCCCTCCACAGGGCGGAAAAGGGCCTCCACGTTGGGATGGGGGACAAAGCAGATCTTGCCCTGCCGCAGCTCCATCACCCGGGGCAGGCTCATCATGCCGTTCCAGGGACCCCGGTCGTCTCCCAGGTCAGCCGCCGCCTGGGGCATCCGCATCCAGGCGATCAGCACCCGCCGCCCCTCGCTGTCCAGGGTGGTCTGGGGGGCATAGAGGTCCAGCCCGTAGTCCACAAATTCCATCGGTCCCTTAAGGGCGAGGGTACAGGTCTGGTGGTCGAAGTCCGCCAGCCCCCACATGGCATGGTGGGCGTATTCGATCTCTGGTTCGGTCACGCCCATGGGGGAGCCCAGGAGCACAAATTCCTCCCCCAGCCGGAACAGGTCGGGGCACTCCAGCATGGTGCGGAATTCGGAGGAGGCGTATTGGTTCACATAGTCCCAGTGTACCCCGTCCCGGCTGCGGTAAAAGAGGGCCTTGCCCTGCTCCTTGCGGAAGGTGCTGCCCAGGATCATGTAATAGAGCCCGTCCTGTTCCCATACTTTGGGATCTCTGGTGTCCTTGGGATCGCCTATGGATTCGTCGGCCAGCACCGGGATGATCTGGCGCTTGGCTCCCATGTTGTCAAAGGTCCGGCCGTCGTCGGAGATCACCATGGCCTGGCTGGTCACGAAGGAGTCGTCGGGCGGGATGTGGATGTCCTCCTCGTCCTGCTTGAGGTAGCGCACGGCGGAGTAGTACAGGCAAAGCTTTCCGTCCCGCTCCAGGGCGCTGCCCGAAAAGACGCCGTTCTGATCGTAGCTCTTGGTGGGGTAGAGGGCCACCCCCAGGTGCTCCCAATGGACCAGGTCGCGGCTTACCGCGTGGCCCCAGTGCATGGTGCCCCACCGGGGGGCATAGGGGAAGTGTTGGTAAAAAAGGTGGTACTCGCCTCGATAATAAATAAAGCCGTTGGGATCGTTGATCCAGTTTCCCGGCGCTTTCAAATGCAGGGTATCTTTCCACATGGGTGTGCTTTTTCTCCTTTCCCTGTAGCCCCTGGGGGCAATGCTGAAAGCCAGTATAACCGAAATTCTACCACAAGGGCAAGAGGCCCTTGTGGTAGAATTGAACGGTTTTTGTTATTTGACTGCGCCGGAAACAACGCCGCCGATGATCTGCTTCTGGAGGATCACATAGAGGATGAGGATGGGGATGACGCACAGCAGCAGGCCGGCCATGATGGTGCCGTAGTCGGCGGAATAAGTACCGTAGAAGCTGTAGGTGGACAGGGGCAGAGTGAGCAGCTCCTTGTCGGTGAGCACCAGGGAGGGCAGCAGGTAGTCGTTCCAGAAGGCCAGGGAGTTGAGGATGACCATTGTGGCGATGATGGGCTTGAGCAGGGGGAAAACAATCTTGAAGAAGGTCTGCCGGTGGGTGCAGCCATCGATGTAGGCCGCCTCCTCCAGGGCGATGGGGATGTTGCCCTTGATGAAGCCGTGGAACATGAACACCGACATGGCCATGGAGAAGCCGGTGTGCATGAAGATCAGGGTGATGCGGTGGTTGAGCACGTTGAGGGTGCCGCCGTAGATGCTCACCAGGGGGATCATGATGGCCTGGAAGGGGATGATCATGGAGGCCACCATCAGGGCAAACGCGATCTTGGAGATCATGTTGTTGCGGCGGACGATGTAGTAGGCCAGCATGGAGGACAGCAGGGTGACCAGCACGGTGGCCGAAACGGTGACGATGAGGGAGTTCTTAAAGGCATTGAGGAAGTCCATCTGGGTAAAGGCCTTCACAAAGTTGTCGAAGGACAGGCCCTTGATGGTAAACAGCCAGGAGAAGGGGTCGGTGATGATATCCCGCTTTTCCTTCAGGGAGTTAATGACCACCATGATGAAGGGGAACATATAGGCGATGAAGATGATGATCATGCCGGTCATGGCCAGCGCGTTGGCGACCTTGCGCTTGGTGCCGCCGATGGTCGAATTATTCATTACGCATCCACCTCACGTTTCTTGGTCAGGTACACCTGAATACCGCTGATGATGGCCACGATCACAAACAGGATCAGAGCCTCGGCCTGGCCCACGCCGAACTGACGGGAGGTAAAGGCCTTCTCGTAGACGTGCATGGCGGCCATCTCGGTGGTGCCGTAGGGGGCGCCGGCGGTCAGGGACAGGTTGACATCGTACACCATAAAGGCGCGGGACAGGGTGAGGAACAGGCAGATGGTGATGGAGGACATCATCAGGGGCAGGATGATGTGGCGCAGCTTGGTCCAGCCGGTGGCGCCGTCAATGCTGGCGGCCTCCATCACGTCCTTGTTCAGGCCCATGAAGCCGGCCACATAAATGAGGATCATATAGCCGGACAGCTGCCAAACGGAGACGAACACCAGGGCCACAAAGGCCAGGGTGGGGTCGGACAGCCAGGAGGCGCCGAAGAGCTCCCAGCCGGTGGCCTCGCCGATGCCCACGAACACGCGGGAGAACACGAACTGCCAGATGTAGCCCAGCACCAGGCCGCCGATCAGGTTGGGGGTGAAGAAGCCGGCCCGGAAGAAGTTCTGGCCCTTAAAGCCACGGGTCAGCAGGTAGGCGATGGCGAAGGCCAGAATGTTGACCACCACTACCACGACCACCACATATTTGAAGGTCAGCAGCAGGGAGGACCAGAACTGGCTGTCTTTCAGTACGCTGAGGAAGTTGGCGCCGCCGATGAAGTTCTTTGTATCGGAGACGCCGTTCCAGTCGGTCAGGGTCAGATAAATGCCGTAGATAAAGGGGATGATTACCACTGCCGCGAAACAGAACAGGCCGGGCAGGGCAAATCCGCAGAAATCTTTTCCTCCGCTTTTTCTTTTCATCCTAGCTCCTCCTTATTGCTGCTCGTCCCAGTAGGCCACGATGGAATCGATCAGCTCCGCCCGGTCGCTTCTGTCGGCCAGATACTTCTGCAGGGCGGCGCCCAGGACGGACCAGTGGTCGTTGGGGACAATGGCGGACGCGTTGAAGGCCTTGCCCTCATGCACCCGGCTGTAGATATCCCGGCTCAGGGGATCGGAAGGCTCATAGGGGTTGTTCTGGAAGGGGGGGATGATCTTACAGGTCTTGACCAGCATCTGCTGGCCGATCTCGCTGAACACGATCCAGTTCAAAAACTCCTTGGCCGCGGCCTGCTCCTTCTCCGTGGCCACAATGCCGTCCAGCATGATCTGCTTGGAGGGAGAGGCCTGGATCTGCTGGTTGACAAAGTCGTCGGGGTCGTTGTTCATGAAGTAAGGCAGGAAGCCGTACTCGTCGTCCTCCTCGGCGTCGGCCTCGGCCAGGTCGGGCCAGGCCCAGTTGCCGTTGAACCAGAAAGCCGTCTTGCCGTCGGCCAAGTCAATGGCCATCTCGTCATAGTCGGCGCCCAGGGGGTCCCGGTAGGCCACGTTGTACTTCTTCAGGATGTCAAACATATCCAGGAACTGGGACATACGGTCATAGGTGGTCAGATCCAGCTGACCGTCCTTAATGAGGTTGATACACTCGGCAGCGCCGTCGGAGGTGCCGTCGTAGGTCTCGTAGATGTACTGCAGGTGATGGGCGCCCAGGGACCAGTCCTCCATGGCCAGAGAGACGGGGTGCTCCATACCGGCCGCAACCAGCCGGTCCAGCAGGGCCACGAAGTCGTCCTGAGTCCGGATGGTGGAGGGGTCAAAGCTCTCGCCCAGGGTCTCCTCGATTACTTCCTTGTGGTAGATGATGCCGCGGCCCTCGATACAGAGGGGGAAGCTGTACACCTTGCCGTTGATCTGGGTCACATAGCCCTCCGCCTCGGCGATCCAGGGCTGATCGGACAGGTCCGCCGCCTTCTCCTCCGCCAGGGCAATGACGTCGGTGGTGTCCAGAATGGACAGCGTGGGGGGATTGCCCGAGTTGTACAGGCTGACCACCTTGGTATAGGGGGAATCGCCGTCGGTCACGGGCATGATCTCCACATGGACGCCGGACTTCTCCTCGTAGGCCGCCGCCATCTCCACCAGAGCGGTCTGGATCTCCGCCTTGGAGTTGAGCAGGGTGATGCTGGTGCCGCTGAGGGACGGGTCGTACTCAAAGGTGTCCACCGACATATCGATGGGCTCCACCACTTCCACCGCGTTGGGGTCGTCCGGGTCGCTGGCAAAACCGAATCTGCATCCAGACAGCAGTCCGGTCATCAGAGCGGCCGAAAGACCCAACGCAAGGAATCTGGTCGGTGCGTGTTTCTTCATTGTCTCTCCTCCTGTTTCCTCTTTTCGTTGACTTTCTGGCAAAAAACATATAAAAAACCGGTTGTGTAACCGGTAATGGAACCGGTTATTCTTTTACAATATTACTCCTCATGGTAAGCTTCCGTCAATGCTTTTCCCCTGCTGGAAATAATTTTGTAAAATCCGCCTCATTTCCAGTGCTTGAAATTATGCACAATTACACCCAGACCCGCCGAGCCCAAGGGATTGCATCCATTTCTCCTCTTTGTTATAATGAAATTCGATCAAATTCGAGAAGAAAACGCGCATGATTCTTCAAGGTTTTACCAGTCGCGTGTTTTGACTGTGCCAAAGCATTCCGGCGCGGGACCCCGGCAGATGGAAGGGCTAGATATGGAAGAGAAAAAAAGAGTGACCTTTGACGACATTGCCAGATATACCAATTTCTCCAAAACCACCATATCCAGGTATTTCAACGACCCGGATTCCCTGACGGAGAAGAGCCAGCGGATCATCTCGGACGCGCTGGAGAAGCTGGATTACCATGAGAACCGGGTGGCCCGCATCCTGGCCATGGGGAAAACGGAGTTTATCGGCGTCATTGTCCCCGAGTTCTACCACCGGTATTATTCCGAGGTCCTCAACCAGATCCTGGCCACCTATGAGACCTTTGGCTATAAATTTCTGGTATTTATCGGCAACAACAACAAGGAGAGTGAGCGCCGGTATATCAAAGAGCTGCTCTCCTATCAGATCGAGGGTATGATCGTGCTGAGTCATACCCTCTCCTCCCGGGAGCTGTCCCAGTTCCCAATCCCCGTGGTGGCCATCGAGCGGGAGGACCAGTTTGTGTGCAGCGTCAATACCGACAACGAGGCCGGAGGCCGGCAGGCCGCGGCTCTGCTGGAGGAGCAGCGCTGTGATATCCTGATCCACATCAACTCCCCCACCGATCCCCACATCCCCGCCTATGGGCGTATCCAGGGTTTTCAGGACTACTGCCGGACCAACAATCTGCCCCATGAGATAATCCTCCGGCAGCTGGACCGCTCCTATGAAGAGGACCAGGCCATTTTGAAGGACATTTTGAACGAATGGGACAAGAAGTATGCCCATCAGAAGATCGGCGTGTTCCTGGCCAACGACACCACGGCCAACACCCTTCTGAACCTCATTATCCGGCGGTACGGCTACCTGCCCAAGGAATACTGCATCGTCGGCTTTGACAACTCGCCCACCTCCAGAGAGGCCATCATCCCCCTGAGCACGGTGGGCCAGCAGGTGGACCGTCTGGCCCATGAGGCGGTCCAGCTGCTGGTGGATCAGATCAAGGTCCGCAAGCAGGGAAAGACGCTGAGCCAGTCGGCTCCTGTCCATAAAATTGTTCCCCCCATCCTGTTCCGGCGGGCAACCGCGGGCGGGGTGGACGTCATCTGACCCCCTGCATCCAAAGGGTCATTAAAGAAGGCAAAAGCGAAAGGGCCTGCTGTCTGCATTCCGCAGACAGCAGGCCCTTTTGGCTGGTTGAACAATATGGACTGAGCGCAATTTCCTCTTTACAGGTAGCTCTTCAGCTTCTCCACCATGTCGGTGTGCTCCCAAGGCAGGTCGATGTCGGTACGGCCGAAGTGACCGTAAGCGGCGGTCTGCTCGTAGATGGGGCGGCGCAGGTCCAGCTTCTCGATGATCTTGGCCGGACGCATATCAAAGCACTCGTTGACGATGGCGGACAGCTTCTCCTCGGCCAGGACGCCGGTGCCGTAGGTATCCACCAGCACGCTGACGGGGTGAGCCACGCCGATGGCATAGGCCAGCTCGATCTGGCACTTGCGGCACAGGCCGGCGGCCACCAGGTTCTTGGCAATGTAGCGGGCCATATAGGCGGCGGAGCGGTCCACCTTGGTGGGGTCCTTGCCGGAGAAGCAGCCGCCGCCATGGGCGGCGGAGCCGCCGTAGGTGTCCACGATGATCTTGCGGCCGGTGAGACCGGTGTCGCCCACGGGGCCGCCCACCACGAAGCGGCCGGTGGGGTTGACGTAGAACTTGGTGTCCTTGGTGATGTACTGGGCGGGGATGATGGGCTTGATGATCTC
>DWXO01000072.1 GCA_019119165.1 Candidatus Flavonifractor intestinigallinarum
TCCACATACTTGAACTCCCAGGAGCACCACAGGATGATCTCCTCGGAGAACCGGGACAGGTGCATCATCAGGATGGAGCAGGCGGAGAGGAACTCAATGGCGAAGTCACGGTCGGACACGGAATCCATGGAGTTGTCGGTGGGCTTCTGGAAGCCCAGGGCGGCGGCGGTCTGGAACCGATCCACCGGATAGGTGGAGGTGGCCAGGGCGCCCGCCCCCAGGGGGCACTCGTCCATCCGCTCCAGACAGTCCTCCAGCCGGGTCACGTCCCGGCGGAGCATATTGGCATAGGCCATCATGTAGTGGGCGAAGGTGGTGGGCTGGGCCCGCTGCATATGGGTGTAGCCCGGCATGACGGTCTCCAGGTTGGCCTCCGCCTTCTTGATGAGCACCTGCTCCAGATCCAGCACCATGTTGATGATCTTGGGGATCTCCTGCTTGACATACAGCCGGAAATCCACCGCCACCTGGTCGTTGCGGGACCGGCCGGTGTGCAGCCGCTTGCCGGTGTCCCCGATGCGCTGGGTGAGCATGGTCTCGATGTTCATGTGGATGTCCTCGTTCTCCAGGGAGAACTCCACCTGTCCGGCGTCGATGTCCGCCAGGATGACCTTCAGACCCTCGATGATCTTTTCCGCCTCGTGCTCCTCAATGATGCCCTGCTTGCCCAGCATGGTGGCGTGGGCGATGGAGCCGGCGATATCCTCTTTGTACATCCGGGCGTCGAAGGTGATGGAAGAGTTGAAGTCGTTGACCAGTGTGTCGGTCTCTTTCTGGAACCGTCCAGCCCAAAGTTTCATGGTAAGTTAACCACCTTTTTACTAAGTTAGGAGTGTGAAGATAGGAGATAAGAGTTTTATAGACCAGCGGTCTATCTCCTATCTCCTATCTGCTATCTGCTATCTTACTTGTTCAGCTTGCCCTGATCCCGGAGCGCCAGCACGGTGTCCGGCAGGCCCCACAGGTTGATGAATCCAGTCGCGTCGTTCTGGTTGTAGTCGCTCTCCTGGAAGGTAACGATCTCCTCGGAGTAGAGGGTCTCGGGAGAGGTGACGCCGGCGGTGATGATATTGCCCTTGTACAGCTTGAGCTTCACCTGGCCGGTGACGTGCTTCTGGGTCTCGGTGGCAAAGGCGGACAGGGCCTCCCGCAGGGGGGTGAACCACTTGCCGTTGTACACCAGGTCGGCGAAGTCCACCGCCAGCTTGCTCTTCATGTGGGCGGTATCCTTGTCAATGGTGATCATCTCCAGCACCTCATGGGCACGATACAGGATGGCGCCGCCGGGAGTCTCGTACACGCCCCGGTCCTTCATGCCGGTCATCCGGTTCTCCACGATGTCCAGCAGGCCGATGCCGTTTTCGCCGCCCAGCTTATTCAGCTTGCGGATGATGTCGGAGGCCTTCATCTTCTCGCCGTCCACAGCCACGGGCCAGCCCTTCTCAAAGTCGATGGTCACATAGGTGGGGGCGTCGGGAGCCTTCACGGGGGACACGCCCATCTCCAGGAAACCGGGCTTGTCGTACTGAGGCTCGCTGGCGGGGTCCTCCAGGTCCAGGCCCTCGTGGGACAGGTGCCACAGGTTCTTGTCCTTGGAGTAGCTGGTCTCACGGTTGATCTTCAGAGGCACGTTGTGGGCCTCGGCATAGTCGATCTCCTCGTTCCGGCTCTTGATGTCCCACTCACGCCAGGGAGCGATGATCTTCATCTCGGGGGCAAAGCGCTTGATGGCCAGCTCAAAGCGGATCTGGTCGTTGCCCTTGCCGGTGCAGCCATGGGCAATGGCGTCGGCCCCTTCCTTCTTGGCGATATCCACCAGGCCCTTGGCGATAACGGGCCGGGCAAAGGCGGTGCCCAGCAGATAGTCCTCATACTTGGCGCCCATCTGCATGGAGGGGATGATGACGTCGTCCACCATCTCGTCCACCAGGTCCATGACGTACAGCTTGGAGGCGCCGGTCTTGATGGCCTTCTCCTCCAGGCCCTCCAGCTCGTCGTTCTGGCCCACGTCGCCGGCCACGGCGATGATCTCGGGGTTGCCGTAGTTCTCCTTCAGCCAGGGGATGATAATGGATGTATCCAGACCGCCGGAATAGGCGAGTACCACTTTCTTGATGTCAGCCATGGTAAAAACCTCCGTTTGTTTATGTTGGACACAGTGTACCACAGCCCATTTCAAATTGCAAGTGTTATATCGCATAAATATGCGTATTTTTCCCGCAACGTTTGGCTATTGTTTTGGGTATTCTGTATAATATCCATTTATTTATGAATATTTGCATGATTCCATGCAAAACAGCTGCCCGGAACAGGGCGGCAGGCACACCGTCAGCGCCCCGCCGGCCGGCTTGGGCCGCTCCCCCTCCGGCGTGGCCCCGCCGAAACGCTGCCAGTCGGTGTGAAGGAGCAATTTTACGCCTGCCGTGGCGGGCAGCCGATATTGCCGGGCCTGAGCGCCGAAGTTGAAGAGGGCAACCAGCCGCTCCCCGCCCCCCTGCCGCTGGATGGCAAAGACACAGGATTCCTCCCCACTCCCGTCCAGCCAGGCAAAGCCCTCGGGCCGATAGTCCCACCGGGAGAGGGCGGGGTGGTCCAGATAGATATGGTTCAGCTGGGCCATGTAGTGGTAAAAGGCGTCGTGGATGGGAAAGTCCCGCAGCAGCCAGTCCTGTTCCCGGTGTTCATCCCACTCCCGGAAATGGCCGATCTCGTTGCCCATGAAGTTGAGCTTCTTCCCCGGATGGACCATCATATAGAGGTAGAGGGCCCGGGCCTGGGGGAACTTGCCGTCATATCCCCCGTGCATCTTCTGCAAAATGGTGGCCTTGCCGTGGACCACCTCGTCGTGGGACAGGGGGAGCAGGTAGCGCTCCTGGGGGAAATAGTGCATGGAAAAGGTGATTTGGTGGCGCCTTGCGGGCCGGTCCTCCGGCGACGTCTGGAAATAGGACAGGGTGTCGTGCATCCACCCCATGTCCCACTTGTAAGTAAAGCCCAGTCCCCCCTGCTCCGCCGGGGCGGTGACCTTGGGGAAGTTGGTGGAGTCCTCCGCCGCCAGGATACAGCCGGGACACAGATGCTTCAGCCCCTGGTTCATAGTACGCAGGAAGGCTACCCCGTCCCCGTTGACCCCCCGGGCCTCATCCCCCTGCCAGTAGAGAATGCGGCTGATGGCGTCCATCCGCAGGCCGTCAAAGTGGAACTCCTCCAGCCAGTACCGGGCGCAGGACTGGAGGAAGGAGCGCACCTCCCCCCGGGAGTGCATGAAGTTGTGGCTCCCCCACTCGCTGACCTCCACATCCCGGTGGGGATACTCGTAGAGGGCGGTACCGTCATATCTGGCCAGACCGTAGTCGTCCACCGCGAAATGGGCGGGTACAAAGTCCAAAATCACCCCGATCCCCGCCTGGTGGAGCCGGTCAATGAGCATCATCAGCTCCCTGGCGGTGCCGTACCGGCTGGTGGGGGCATAAAAGCCGGTGATCTGGTAGCCCCAGCTCTCGTCGCAGGGGTGCTCGCTGAGGGGAAGGAACTCCACATAGTTGTAGCCGCACTCCTTCACATAGTCGATCAGGGGCTGGGCCAGTTCGTCATAGCGGTACCAGCCGCCGTCCTCCTTCCGCCGCCAGGAGCCCAGGTGAAGCTCATAGATGTTCAGCGGCTCCTCCCGCCGGTCCCTCCGCTCCGCCATCCAGGCCCCATCCTCAAAGGTATACTCCCCCAGATCCCGGACCACCGAGCAGTGTCCGGGCCGCAGCTCCATGCCGTAACCGTAGGGGTCGCAGTGGTTGGTATACCCTCCATCCCGACGGTAAATGCGGTACTGATAGCAGTCCCCCGGCTGGACGTCCTCCGCCCGCACCTCATAAAAATTGCCGTCATGGACCCGCTCCATGGGCACCTCCCGGCCACCGTGGAGGAGCACCACCCCCGCCGCTGCGGGCGCAAAGGTGCGGAACACCCATCCCTCTCCCGACCGATGGGCCCCCAGATAGCGATATGCGTCAAAGCATTGTCCGGTATAAAACGCGTAATGATCCATCCCAGTTGCTCCTTTTCTTCCGATGCTCGGGCAGGTATTAAATAACACTGTAATTTTATCATTCTTTCCACCTATTATCCAGTCCTCGGGCAAAAGATTTTATTTTACACCGGCGAAAAAAAGCGATATAATAAGATGTTACGATCAAACAAATCTACAGTAAGGGGAACCACATGAAAAAACTGCTTGCGCCCCTGTGCGCTCTTGGCCTGCTGCTCTCCGCCTGCGGACAGCCCGCCGCCTCCCAGCCTGTGGAGGATGATACCCTCCACATTCTTGCCACCACCTACCCGGTCTATCTGTTTACCACCGCGGTGACCGAGGGGGCCGACGGGGTGGAGGTGAGCCTGCTGGTGAATCAGCAGACCTCCTGCCTCCACGACTACACCCTCACCGTGGCCGACATGAAGGCCATCGAGGGGGCCGATGTCATCGTCATGAACGGCGCCGGACTGGAGGACTTTATGGACGACGCCCTGTCCGCCTCCTCCGCTCAGGTCATCGACTGCTCCGAGGGGATGAGTCTGCTGCCCGCCCAGGGCCACGAGGGCCATGACCACGATACCGAATATGACCCCCACATCTGGATGGACGCCACCTATGTCAGCTCCATGCTGCAGCAGATCTCCCAGTCTCTGACCGAGCTGGACAGCGCCAATGGGGACCTTTACACCCAGAACGAAAGCGCCGCCCAGACCGCGCTGACGGCGGCGGACCTCAGCTGGCGGGAGGCGCTGGAACCCTACAAGGGCCGCTCCATCGTTACCTTCCACGACGGCTTCCAATACTTTGCCAACGCCCTGGGCCTGACCATCTTCAAGGCCATTGAGGAGGAGGAGGGGTCCACCGCCTCCGCCCAGGAGCTGGCCGAGATCGTGGACGCCATCAAAGTCACCCAAACGTATGAGTTGGGGACCATGCCTATTTTTACCGAGGTCAACGGCTCCACCGCCTCCGCTGATACCATCGCCCGGGAGGTGGGCTGCCAGGTCTATCAGCTGGACCTGATCATGAGCGGAGACGGCACCGGCCTCCAGCCCTATCTGGATGCCATGCAGCAGAATGTGGACACATTGGTGGAGGCGTTGGGATGAGCGTACACAAACACGGAACTTCCGGCCCCGGCTGCGCCGGGTCCTGCTGTCTGAAAGTGGCCGATCTGGGGGTCAACTTCGGCAATGAAGAGGTACTCCACGACGTATCCTTCCACCTCCACTGCGGGGAGATCGTGGCCCTCATCGGCCCCAACGGCGCGGGCAAAAGTTCTCTCTTCCGCACCATCCTGGGGCAGATCCCCTACAGCGGCACCATCGAGTTCCAGCGGGCGGGGGGCGACAAGACCAGACCCCTCATCGGCTATGTGCCCCAGTCCCCCAGCTTCGACCGGGGTGACCCGGTGAGCGTGTTCGACTTCTTCTCCGCCGCCATCTCCAAGTGGCCGGTATTCCTTCCCTCCCCCAAAAAGCTGCGGGAGCGGGTGTCCCAGTGCCTGGCCCAGGTCCACGGCGAGGGACTGCTGGACCGGCGGATGGGCGCTCTGTCCGGCGGCGAGCTTCAGCGGGTGCTGCTGGCCCTGGCGCTGGAGCCCCTGCCTCATATCCTCATTCTGGACGAGCCTCTCTCCGGCGTGGATGTGGACGGCGAGCGGCAGCTGCTGGATATGCTGGATGAGATCCGTACCCGCTTCGACCTGTCCATTCTGCTGTCCACTCACGACTTTGCCACTCTGGACCAGTACGCCGACAAGGTAATCCTGCTGAAAAGCCAGGTGCTCAAGGTGGGCCCGCCGGATGAGGTCCTGTCCTCCCCCGAGTTTCAGGAGGTCTTTCATCTGGCGCTGGGGAAAGGGGGGCGAAAGTAATGGATCTGTGGTATTCCCTGGTAGAGCTGCTCCCCTTCGAGTGGGCGGCCCCCGGCACCATGTACTTCATGAAAAACGCCCTGCTGGCGGTGCTGGTGATCTCTCCCCTGTTTGGCCTGCTGTCCACCATGGTGGTCACCAACCGGATGAGCTTCTTCTCCGACGCCCTGGGCCACTCCGCCTTTACCGGCATTGCTATCGGCACCCTGTGCGGCATGGCCGACCCCATGTGGGCCGCCATCCTGCTGGCCGCCGCCTTTGCCCTGCTCTTTACCTACGTTCAGCGCAAGTCCAACATGGCCAGCGACACGGTGATCGGGGTGTTCTCCTCCACCGCCGTGGCATTGGGCATCTTTATCGCCACCTTTGACAGCGGCAGCTTTACCAAGTTCAACAGTCTGCTGATCGGCGATATCCTCAGCGTGGAGCCGGGCAAGATCGCCCTACTGGCGGTTATCCTGTTGGTGGTGGTGGTGCTGTGGCTGTGCTCCTTCAACGGCCTGATGCTCTCCTCCATCCACCCCACCCTGGCCGACAGCCGGGGCGTCAAGGTGTTCTGGCAGGAGGCCGTCTTCTCCATGGCCATCGCCGTGGTGGTCACCGTGTCCATGACCTGGGTGGGCCTGCTGGTGATCAACTCCCTGCTGGTCCTGCCCGCTGCCGCCGCCCGCAATCTGGCCCGCAATATGCGCCAGTTCCATCTGATCTCCATTCTGGCCGCGGTGGTGGCCGGGATCGCAGGACTGATGACCTCCTATGAGCTCAGTTCCTCCGCCGGCGCCTCCATCACCCTCTATCTGGCCCTGTGGTTCGCCATCACCTTCCTGCTGCGGAAAAAGCGGATGTAACGGTTTTGGCTCCGGAGAGGTACCCCTCTCCGGAGCTTTTGACCAAATCCAGGCCCAAACCTGATTAAAACTTTACCTCCCCCCTCTTGTTCTTTACCTGACTTGCGCGTATACTGAATCCAGATCAAAGAGCAGACAGTGAGGTGAAGAATACCATGTATAACGATGTGGATGAGCTGATTTTTGACGGCAACCAGCAGGTGGTCTCCAGCCAGCGGTAAGTCCCTTCCACCAACGGACAAGAACCACACCTTCGGGTGTGGATTTTTGCGTTTTTGCGGAAAATTTAAGAAATTTTAATAGCAGTTTGCCGTAACATATGGTAGCCTATAGGACAGAACACAGAAAGACGAGGCGACGCGCTTTGAAACATTCCCCAAAATGGCTCCCGGCTCTTCTGCTTGCCATCCTCCTGCTGGGGGGCAGCGGACTGCTGCTCTGGAAAACCGGCTTTTTCTCCTCGCTGGGCTCTCTGGACGCCATGCGGGCTTACATCGCCCGTTTTGCACCTTTTTCTCATCTGTTCTATTTTGTGATCCAGCTGCTGGGCGTGGTGGTGGCCCCCATTCCCAGCAACATCACCGCTCTGGCCGGCGCCCTGCTCTTCGGCACCTGGCCCGCCTTTCTCCTCACCTGGGCCGCTGTGGTTGTGGGCTCCGTCCTGGTCTTTTGGCTGGCCCGGGTGCTGGGCCAGCGGTTTGTGGATCGGCTGGTCAGCCAGAAGGTGTCGGAAAAATATCTGGACATCATCCGCCGCAAGCGGGATGTATTCCTCTTCCTGGCCTTTCTCTTCCCCTTCTTCCCCGACGATCTGCTGTGCATCCTGGCAGGCCTCACCGATATCCCCCTGAAGCGCTTCTGCGTTCTGGTGCTGGTGGCCCGGCCCTGGGGCCTTCTGGTGTCCTGTCTGGTGGGCGGCTCGGTGCTGACCATCCCCTACTGGGCCATGGCCCTGCTGGGGGCGGCGGGGCTGGCCGTTTTCCTGGTCTGTATGAAATACGGCGACCGTTGGGAACAGAAGCTGCTGGAGCGTTTTAAGAAATGAAGCGTATACTGTGGTTTCCGCTCCTGGAGGGCTGCCTCTATCTGGCCTTTCTCAGTCTGGACCTGTTCCTGCCGGGCAGCGGATGGGACATTCCCTTGAAGTATCTCTCCATCCTGCTGTGCTTCTGCTTCGTCCTCGGAACCGGGCAGGGCCGGGACGGCCTGCTGATGAAAACAGCCCTGGGCTTTACCCTTCTGGCCGACCTGTTCCTGCTGATGCTGGACCGGTGGTACCTGGTTGGGGTAGCCTGCTTCTGCGTGGTGCAGCTGCTCTATTTGACCCGCATCGCAGGGCTGCGGCCGGAAAAGCTGCCTCTGCGGCTGGCTCTGCGGGTATTGCTGGCCGTTGCCGCCCTGATGATAGCCTGGGGGCTGAGGGCGCTGGACGGCCTGACCGCCCTCTCCCTCTTCTATTTTTCCCAACTGATCTGCAACGCACTGGAAAGTCTCAGTCTGGGCGCCCCCTTCCGGGGCTTTGCCCTGGGGCTGTTTCTCTTTTTGGGGTGCGATCTCTGCGTGGGACTGCAAAATCTATCCGCCTGGTTCCCGGCGGCGGGCGGTCCCCTGGTGGAGTTTGCCCGGGTGGGGATGTGGCTGTTCTATCTGCCCTCCCAGGTACTGATCTCTCTGTCTGTCAAAAGGAAGTGATCCCATGCGGCTGCCCAAAGCAGTCACTGTTCTGGCCGCGCTGCTGCTGGCCCTGCTGATTCTCAGCTTTTCCATCGCGGTTCCCATTCTGTTCCGCCCGTTCTACTATCTTCAGATCGATATGCTGGACCTGCCAGAACGCACCGGCTGGTCGGAGGAGACCATCCGGGAGGCCTATGACGAGGTTCTGGATTTCTGCGTCTTTGGCAAGCCTTTCGGCACCGGCCAGCTGGCCTGGTCCCAATCCGGCTACAGCCATTTTGCCGATGTGCGTGGGCTGTTCCTGCTGGACTTCTGGGTGCTGGGCATCAGCGCCGCCGCCTGCCTGCTCCTTTTGATCCTGCGGCTGACCAGGAAGTGGGTCTTTCGGCCTCTGTTGGGACACGGTCCCGGCTTTTGGGCGGGTGTGACCGCCGGAGGACTGGTGCTGGTGCTGGCCGGTCTGGCCGCCCTGGACTTCAACCGGGCCTTTGTGATTTTCCACGCCATTTTCTTTCCCGGCAAGGACAACTGGATCTTTGATTCCGCCACCGACCAAATCATTCTGGTCATGCCGGAGGAATTTTTCTGTAACTGCGCCATTCTCATCGGGGTGGTGCTGCTGACCAGCTGTACCGTCCTGATCCTTACCGACCTCCTCCGCAGGAAAAAATAAAACAACGGCCCGCCGCTTGGAAGCGGCGGGCCGTCTGCTTCGCACCAACTTGCCGGACACACATAGAATGGAGCGGAAGGGAACTACCCCTTCAATATCTGCTAGGAGGTATTGCAATGCCCGACAAGATGATGCCCGGTCCGGTCCAGGATGCGGCCTGCATCCGGGAGGCCGTATGCATACACACGAAAAAGATCTACGATTCCTGCAAGGAGGAAGATATCGCGTCTTATAAACAACTCATTCATCCTGGCCGCCCAGCTTATCCCCCGCCTGATCCACACTGGACCCCAGGGACGCCACCATCTTGGTCAGCCAGGCCGGGATAGGCGCTCCAAGAGCACCTGCGTTTTCGATGATGCTGCCCGCCTCGGTAAGGATGTACCATACCACCACCAGGGGGCAGAGGAGCACCGTATAGGTAAAGGGCAGCTCCACCCCGGGCACGTTGCCCAGCAGGTGGCCGATGACGGTATCCAGAACGGCCGCCACAATGACAGCCGCCACACTGCCCAGCTTGTGCCAGATCCCGTCCCGGGCGGTCTTGCTGGACCACTCCCCCGCCCGCAGGGCGGCAGCGGAGCCGGTGGCGTAGTCGATGAGCATAAACCCGATCCAGGCCACTACCACCCAGCCGAACCAGCCCCACAGGGCGGTGAGGGCGGCACACAGGGCGGCTACTGCCGCTTTGAAAGAATTGATGTGCTCCATGTCAGTCTCCTTTCTCCAGCAGTCCCAGCCGGTTCAGCACCACTGCGGCCTCCTGCCGGGTCAGCGCATCCCGGGGCCGGGTACCGTCAAATACACCCGCAGCGGCAGCCTTGCTCCACGCCTCCTTGGCCCAGCTGTCCGGCTCATTGGGCTGACCGCTCTCCCCGTCCGGCTCCTTGACCTCCAGCCCCAGATAGTCACAGATGCCGGCGCAGGTGGCCTGGGCCAGCTTGTCCCGGTAGGAGCCGTCCTTCAGAAGAGCCACGTCCTGATCGTTGGTGTGGAAGCCGTACTCCAGCAGCACGGCGGGGGCGGTGGTGGAGGCCAGCACCGTGTACAATTCATGAGCCAGCCCACTGCCCCAGATCACCACACCGGCGGCGCGGATACGGCCAATGATGGCCGCCGCCAGCTTGTTCCGGACCGCCGTCTCCGGAGGCGCGGAGGTAAAGGCCACAAAGCCCCGGGCGGAACTTCCGGCGGCGTTGGAGTGGAGGGAGACAAACAGGTCGGCTCCCGCCCGGTTACTCACCGAGGCCCGAGCACTGAGACCGGGATAGTCGCTCTCTATCTCCCGGGTGCTCACCACGGTGATCCCCTGTTCCTCCAGCAGGGGCCGAAGCCGGGTGTACAGGTCCCAGGTAAACTCGCACTCCTTGTAGCTCCCGTCCAGGGAACCGTTGACGCACCCCGGCCCGTGGCCCGGGTCCAGACATACAATGGGTTTGCTCATAGGCTTGTCCTCCTTCTCCGGCGGAGCTTCCGCCGGTTCTTTTTTTGCATAGACGATGATGTAGTTGTGGCACTTCCGGCCATCGCCGGGGATGGCCTGTCCGTCAAACCAGCACTGGGCGGAGCCGCCGCCGTCCCCCATGACGAAGCTGGTACAGCCGTCGGCGGCCATGTCGTCCCGCAGGGCCTCCGGAGTGCGGGCGTCCGCCGTGCCGTCCTGGGATGCGTACAGCCGCAGATAGCCCGGCCTCATGCCCATACCGGCCCTTCCCCGCTTGCCGCCCTGGCCTGTTTTATCGTAGCTGGGCTCCGCGATGGGCCCGTTGTGCCCGATGAGGCAGGTGGTGGACCAGAAATTATCCCTGGCGTCTCGGTCCAGGGTGAGGGTGATGTCCGGGCCGGTGTCCCAGGCATAGCCGTAGGAGCTCCACGGCTGGGGAGAGATCCATTTTCCGTCCGCCTTCAGCAGCGGACAGGCGGAGCCGTCGGCGTTCCACATCCCACCGGTGACCACATAGACCTTGCAGTCCGGCCTCTTTGCTTGGGCCTGGGCGGCTACCTGGTCCACGGAATACCGGAACTGGTTTACAAATACCTCCACAGATTCAATGGATTCCAGCGGGATATTACAAATGGCTTTCATGTTTCATCTCCTTCCAATCCTAAGAGAAAAAGGTAATGGCACCGTCAAAGGCGGCGGAGCTGGTCAGCACAACGGCCTTGGTCCCGCTCTCATAGGCCACGCTGGTGCCTACCGTGGCCCAGGTGCCGCTCTTGAGCACACCAGATACCTTATGCCGCAGCACAAAGCCGAAGGCGTCGCTTGTCATGCCATGGCTGGCAGCGGCAATCCGCAGGGTGCCGCCGGACCACTGACTGCTGGTAAAGGTGACCGTTTTACGCACATACTTGCCGGCAGTGGCCAGGTTGGCGTTGAAGGTCTCCTCATTTCCCTGATATCCGGCGCTCACCGCGCTCTGGTAGGCGGAAGTTCCCGCAGGGCCCTGGGCGCCGGTAGCCCCCGTATTGCCCCATACGCCGATGATGGCGGGGGTGGTCTTAGCGGTGGAGCCGCTGGTGTAGGTGACCATCTGATAGCTCCACAGATACCGCTTGGACGACGTGATGGACTGCACCCCGGTGGTCCACCCGGAGGTGGAGGTGGTCACGCCGGAGGAGGCGGTGGTGGCCAGATAGTAGTGGGTGATGGTCTTGATGCCCACACCGGTGGCGCCCTTCGCACCCTGAGGACCGGTTTCACCCCGGGGTCCCGTTGCTCCGGTATCACCCTTAGGGCCCTGAGCGCCGGTGGCGCCCGTCGCGCCATGGGTGCCGATCACACGCTTGGCCGTATCCGTGTAGCTGTCATCGGTGTAGGTGATCCGGGCATAGTTCCACAGATACTTGTTGGTGGTCGTGGTGGTCTTGACGGTGGTGGACCAGCTGCTGGGCGCGGTACTGCTGCTGGAACTGACCGCAAAATACTCGGTAATGCTCTTGATCCCCTTGCCGTCCGCGCCTGCGGCGCCAGTTGCGCCTTTTGCACCCTGAGGACCGGTGGCACCTGTGTCGCCCTTGGGACCCTGAGGACCGACCTCGCCCTGGGGGCCTTGGACACCGGTAGCACCCGTATTGCCCCATACGCCGATGATGGCGGGGGTGGTCTTAGTAGTAGAGCCGCTGGTGTAGGTAACCATCTGGTAGCTCCACAGATAGCGCTTGGATGACGTGATGGACTGCACCGTGGTGGTCCACCCGGAGGTGGAGGCGGTCACGCCGGAGGAGGCGGTGGTGGCCAGATAGTAGTGGGTGATGGACTTGATACCCACACCGGTGGCGCCGGTATCGCCTTTGGGACCCTGAGGGCCTGTCTCTCCCTGTTCTCCCCGGGGACCCTGGGGACCAACCTCACCCTGAGGTCCCTGAGCACCAGTGTCACCCTTGGGGCCCTGAGGGCCCGTCTCTCCCCGGGGACCAGCCTCACCGGTATCACCCTTGGGACCCTGAGGCCCAGGCTCACCCTGGGGACCAGCCTCACCGGGATCACCCTTGGGACCCTGAGGCCCAGGCTCACCCGTGTCGCCCTTCTCTCCTTTTTCGCCCTGGGGGCCCTGTTCTCCCTGGGGTCCCTGAGGCCCTACGGGCATTTCAGGAAGGGGCAGTTCCGTGGGGACGTACTGCTCCGACTCCAGATCCCAGGTCATCCAAAATCCATCCTCGCCGGGGATGGGGGGATGGGCGTGGAGTTCCCGGATGGCCGCTTCCATCTGGGAAAATTCCGTGGGCACCTCCGGCCACTGGGCGTCGCCGGACAGGCTCTCCGGCACAAAGACCCGGATGGGGTTGGTGTGGCGTACCTGTTCCCCCTGGGTGCCCCGTAGCTGGAGCACATAGAACCCGGACAGGGCCAGCATCTCGGCGGTAAGCATCACCGACAGGTGGTCCACCTCCCGGGTCAGGCCAATGATGTCCAGATTCTTTCCAGCCTGCACCAGCAGGTCCCAGCTCCACCCCTCCGGGATGTTCCCCTCCACCCTCAGCTCCCTGGTCAGATTGTCGTACTGCCGGGCCAGCACATGGTCCTCATTGGATATGCGCCAGTTGTCAAACTTGATCATAAACATTACCTCCCACCTATGGGCGCCCGCAGACGGATGGTGTATGATTTCATACACCGAAGAAAAAATTTTCTGCTATTTTCAGATTTTCAGCCAATCTTTGCCCCTGCAATGAAGGGCGCTTTCTGTGGGCAAGCTATCAGCGGAGGTGATCGGTATGGAACCCACTTACACCGACAGATACGCCCATTTAATGGAGGATCCGGCCATGGAAGCCTATTTTTCTCAACTGCCCGGCTATATCCAGGCCCAGATCCGCGCCCGCAAGCAGCAGCCCGCCACGCTGGAGGAGCTCAAACGTATGGCCAACGAGGTCAAGCAGTTGTTCTGACCCCAGGGGCACACAGATTTTGAGGTGATATTGATGGCCAAGCAAGGTATGGCACGTCCTGAACGAACCCACACACAGCCCCGCAACACAGAGCCTCCTGTACCCCAGATCCAGGGCAAGGCCAAGCACGGAAAGAAGCAGGCAAACCCCATCATTGCCGGCACCAGCGGCCCCGATTTGAAGGTCTACCATCAGGACGGGCCGTAACGCCCCACAGCAAAGTACCGCCCTCAACGGGGCGGTACTTTGCCGTACTTACCAGAATCCCATATCGGTCATTACCTTGGCGGCACATCTTTTCAGATGCTCCCGGTTGGCCGTCCGATCCCTTTCGCCGGTTTCCCCGCCGGTGTGAGGCGTGAAACACAACGTTGTCCCCAGCTTGGAGCCCCCGTCCATGGTGACGCTCTCATCCACCAGCACCCGCGTCCCGGACGGCTGGGTCAGCCAGTGCAGCCCTTTCCGTCGGGTGATGACCGTATCCACTTCATACCTGCCCACTTTTTCATGCACCACCTCCACCATGACCGTCAGCTCCTCCAGAGGCTGGATATCCACTTCCAACGCCATCTGCCCTCACCTCCACTTTTCTCCTATGCCGGCGGCGGCCTGTCCTATGAACCTTCCTGGCTCTTCCCCAGGGCTGTGAGCCTCCGGAATGGCATATGCTGTTGTCAGACCGGCAAGCCTATGCTACGAGAGCAGGTGGAACAGATGGATGCAGCCCAATATCTCCGCAAATCCCGGATGGAGGAAGGCATGGACACCGGGGAGGTGCTGGCCAGGCACCGCCAGGCCCTGGCCGACTTTGCCGCCTCCCATCATATCCATATCGTTGAGACCTATTGTGAGGTGGTCAGCGGCGAAAGCCTGTATGCCCGGCCGGAGATGCTCCGGCTTTTGGAGGACGTGGAGGAGGGCCGCTACGACGCCGTACTGGTGATGGATCTGGACCGGCTCTCCCGGGGGCGCATGAAAGACCAGGGCATCATCCTGGACGCCTTTCGGGACTCAGGCACCCTCATCGTCACCCCGGAAAAGACCTACGATCTGTCCGATGATCTGGACGACGAGATGGCGGAATTCAAAACCTTCATGAGCCGCCGGGAGTACAAAATCATTACCAAACGGCTGCGGCGGGGCCTGAAACAGACCATTCAGGACGGCTGTTATGTGGCCAACGCCCCCTACGGCTACCGGAAGGTCACGGTGGACCGGAAACCCACCCTGGAGATCTACGAGCCGGAGGCCAAATTTGTGCGGATGATGTATGACCTCTACCTCCAGGGCTACGGCTGCGTCTCCATCGCCCGGTATGTCAATTCCCTGGGGGCCAAACCCCACCGCTCCCCGGAATTTACACGCAACAGCGTGGTCCACATCCTGAAAAACCCCACCTTTTCCGGCAAGATCGTCTGGGATCAGCGCACCCACATCCGCAAGGGGACCAAAGGCAACCCCAGACATATCACCATCTACAACCCACGGGACCAGTGGACCATCGTGGACGGAATACACCCCGCCATCGTGTCCCAGGAGACCTATGACCAGGTCCAGGCCATCCTGACTGGCCGTTACACCCCCTCCAGGCGGGACGGCACGGTGCGCAGCGCCCTGGCGGGGCTTGTGAAGTGCGCCAACTGCGGTCAGAATATGCAGCGCATGACCATCAAGCAGGAGCCCTATCTGCTCTGCACCCGGCCCGGCTGCTGCGCCTCCGCCAAATTTGAGCTGGTGGAGGCCCGTGTTCTGACCTTTCTGGAGGAGAAGCTGGCCAGGCTGGAGCTGGAGCCCCAGCCCGGCGTCAGCCGGAATTCCGCCGGGCCGGATATTGCGCTGGAGGCGGTGGAAAAGGCCCTTGACGCCGCCCGGCGGCAGAAAGACCGGCTGCATGAGCTGCTGGAGACGGGAGTTTACGACCTGCCCACCTTCCAGGCCAGAATGGCTGCGGTGGAGGAAAAATGCTCCGGCCTGGAGCGCCGCCGGCAGGAGGCCATGCAGGCCCTGGAATGTACCGCCGCAGCCTCCCCCTCCGAGGCTGAGAAATTCCGCACCCTGCTGGATGCCTACCACGCCGCCGGTCCCGCGGGCCGGAACGCCATCCTCAAAGGCATGATCTCCACCATCTGGTACCACAAGGAGAAAAAAAGCAGGCCGGCTGAATTTCAGCTGACCTTTGCGTGCAAACCGCTCTGATACTGTCCCAATATTTAGAGTGCGCCTCATCTTCCGATAAGGATTGTATCGAAGATCTGCGTTTCTATCCCACCCAGAGTTCTCAGGCTGCCATTGAGCGCGCCGTCAGTATCAAGGCCGGCAAGGCCGAGCTGCTCTATGTGTACATCGATGTGGAGCCGGTTGGATTCAACCGTGGATTCTACACCGTTGACGTGCGCTACTTCTACCGGGTCACCGCCGACGCCTTTGTGGGCGCTGCCCGCCCCGTGGAAGTCAGCGGCCTGTGCGTCTTTGACAAGCGGGTGATCCTGTTCGGCAGCGAGGGCACCGCCAAGATTTTCTCCTCTCAGACCTCTCTGGAAGGTCTGGATGAGCAGATGCTCCGCCAGAGCAACCTGCCCACCGCCGTGGTGGAGGTGGTGGACCCCATCGTCCTCAACATGAAGCTGGTGGATGTGTGCGAGTGCCATCCCTGCGACTGCGAACTGTCCGACGTGCCCCCCTGCATCTGCGGCTGCTTCAACAGCGAGCTGTGCTGCGGCGCACAGGGCAAGCGGATCTATGTCACCCTGGGCCAGTTCTCCATCATCCGGCTGGAGCGGGACTCCCAGCTGCTCATGCCGGTGTACGACTACTGTATGCCCGAGAAGGAGTGCGCCTGCGGCGGCGGCGAGGAGGACCCCTGCGAGATCTTCCGTCATGTGAAGTTCCCTGTCAACGAGTTCTTCCCCCCCAGCAGCCCCACGCCCGGCGGCGACTGCCATCCCCAGCTGAAGGGCTGCTGCTCCTGAACATCCCGCTGCCCCTCCCTGCCACAACCCCCCGGCCTCTGACTGAGGAAAACATCGCTTCCCTTGCGTCGTGACCGGCTTCTGCACAAACGCCCCCCGCGCTTCCCTCTTCCATAGGAAAGCGCGGGGGGCGTTTTGCTGTGCATGGGCCTTCTGGTCAGGTATCCTCCCGGTCCTCCTCCGGCGGAAGGGGATGCCAGGCGGGCGGCTCCTTTTTCCGGTGAAACAGCCCTTTGATCCGCTCCAGAACAGACTCCACAAAGTGAAACCACAAATTACCTGCGATTACAATGACCAACAGCACCAGCAGAACGGCGCCAATCTGCATCAGAGGCATGGTCCGCCTCACTTGGTGGCAAAGCGGTTGAGGAAGAAGTCGGTAAAGGCCTTCAGTTCCTCCTCCTGGGACACATAGACGTACAGGCTCTCATCCTCCAGCCAGTCGTAGGCGTTGATGCCGATGTAGCTTCTCTTGTCCGGGTAGATGATGAAGGCGTCGGTGGGATATTTGTTCCGGTAGGCCTTCAGGATCTCCGAGCGGCGGTAATAGGTGGGGTCGCCGCAGCCGGACAGATCGGGCACGGTGGGCACCACCACAATGGTCTGGCTGGCCTCATTCCAACCCACAATCAGGTTGCCGATCTTGGTCTTGCTGCCGTGGACAAAGCCGTAATTGAAGCGGCTCACATCCTCGGTGTAGCCGAAGATCACTCGATAGTCGTCCCCGTTTTCCACCACCTGGTTGAACAGCGCCCGCATCTTTTTCGCATTGGCGTTGCTCTTCTCCATGTCCACCTCAGGTCCCTTGAACAATTTGCTGAACAATCCCATGGCTGTTTCCTCCTGATCCTTTTCTTGTGTGGCGGCTTGGCCGTCCAATAAATAAAGACGTTTTAATAAATTTATCTTTATTTATGCTGTAAAATAGTCCGTCTGAACAGCAGTCCCGGAATCTTGCTCAGACGGACAGGTGTTATGCGCCCTCTGTGGGTGCTTCCCTTTTGAATTGTTCCAGGCAGTCCACAATGGTGTTGATCTGGAAATCGATGGTCTGCTGGGCGGCTTCCGGGGCAAAGAGGGGCAGGGTATCGGGAATGGCCCGGCAAATAATCATGACGGACAGGCTCAAATTGGTAAACAATCCAATTCTGGCGGCATCCGCTTGAATCCCAAAACATTCCAGCAGGCTGCCGAACAGCGCCCGCTGTTTCTCCCGAAACTTCCGGTAGCTCTCCTCGGGCAGCCGCCGGAAGATCATCTGCTGTTCCTCCACAGTCAACACCGCCACGCCGTTCTTTTCGCCGTAGCAGCAGGTATGCAGGAACCGCCGCACCCCCTCCCGCCAGCTCAGCCCAGGGTCGTCCATCAGGCTCTGGGCGTAGGCGATGAGTCTGGGCTGCTGGAGATAGAGCATCTCCACGATCAGATCCTCTTTCGTGGGAAAAAAGGAGTAAAAAAAGGTTCTGGAGATCCCCACCGCCTTATAGATCTGCTCCACCGTTGTATGCTGGATTCCCTGCCTGGTCATCAGCTCAAGTCCTGTGGTCACCAGCGCCTGACGGATCTGTACCCGCTCCTCCTCGGAATAGGCCACTTTCGGCATTGGGCACCTCCCGGATAAAAACAGTTTCTTATCTTTATTTTTATTCTATCACACTCCGGCTGTTCTCACAAGTAAAAAATGCCCCTCTCAGCTCCTTCGCCCGGCAAGTGCGGGCTCCATTGTAAATCCCGGGCTTTCCTGCTATAATGACCTTGCTCAAGCCCATCAGAATGGTGCCGTGATCCGGCGGATTGTGAGGATATGCGATGAAGAAATGCACGTATGGCCTTCCTGCCCTGCTGCTCTGCGCGGGACTGCTGACCGGCTGTACCGCTCAGCCTGAAGCTGCCAAACGGAATGCCATTCCGTTCGAGGACGGCCAGTATTATGCCGCGGCCTACCTGGGATACCAGCAAATCGACGATCTGGACTACTATGTGGAGCGTTACCTGGAGGATGACAGTCTGCCCATTCACTACCTCTCCGCTGGCGACTACTACCTGGTAATCCCCAGATATGACCACATGGAGTTGTCCCTGTACCGCAACGATCTGGAAGCCTCTCAGCCCATCCTGATCTACCAGGACCCGGATTGTGAGCCCTTCATCCTCCAGTGCAATGCCAGCGACATCTTCGCTGACGCCACCATCCGCCTGACCTATGAGGGGGAGACGGCGGAGTTTTCCCCGTTCATCTCTTTGAAGGACGGCTCTGTGGACCTTGGAACACAAGGTCTGGATCTCACCAAGGACGCTTAAATGGAGGCCTGCCATATGACCAGAAACGACGCTTTTTTGCACTTGAATGACCCGCTGCCCGGGGATATCGCCCGCCGGAAGGCCATGGGCGATCTGGACGGCGCCATCCGGCTCATTGACCAGCGCCTGGCCAGCCACACCCAGCCTCTGCTGGCCCCCCGCCTGGAGGCGGAGCGGCTGCGGCTGACCCGTCTGCCCGGCGACTACCCCTATACCCGTGCTCAGGCTTTGGCGCTGATCCGGGCGGAGTGGCCCCAGTGTACAGAGGAGCAGTTTGACGCCCTGTTGGACCGGGGGCGGATCGACTGGCGGATAATCAATGGCGAGCTGCGGTGTCAGGAGCGTTTTCTGGAGTCCCTGCGCATCTACCCCAAGGAGGCTCCCGGCCTTACGCAAGAACCTCAGGATCACTCCGCCCGGGACGCTGTGCTGGCCCGGATGGAGGCTGAGGGCGCCCTTTCCGCCCGCATCACCCTGCGGGCCACCATACGGTCGCTGGTGCCGGTGGCCGGCCGGGAGGTCCAGGCCTGGCTCCCCATCCCCGCCGCCTGTCCCCAACAAAGCGACATTCAGATTCTGGAGCACACCCCCGGCGGCGTGGCCGCGCCGGAATGTGCCCCACAGCGGACCATGTGGTGGCGGACACAGGGGGTTGATACCTTTTCCGTGACCTACCGCTATCTCATTCGGGCCGCCTATACCGATCCCATGTCCCTTCCCCTGGACCCTGTTCAGCCTGCCTTCGACCTGGAGGAGCAGGCGCCCCACATCGTCTTTACCCCCTATCTGCGGGCACTGGCGCAAGAAATCTGCCGGGGGTGCTCCACACCGGCGGAGAAGGCCCGGGCCATTTATGACTATGTGACCGGCCAGGTGGACTACCGCTACCAGCCCGCCTACCTCCAGCTGGACTGCATCGCGGACCAGTGCGCCAAGACCCTGCGGGGGGACTGCGGGGTCTTTGCCCTGCTCTTCATTACCCTGTGCCGCATCTCCGGCATCCCCGCCCGGTGGCAGAGCGGCCTGGCCGTCCGTCCCGACAGCGTGGGTCCCCACGACTGGGCCATGTTCTATCTGGTGCCCCACGGCTGGCTGTGGGCGGACTGCTCCTTTGGTTCCTCCGCCCGGCGCAACGGAGAGCAGGCCCGCCGCCGGCACTATTTCGGCAGCCTGGACCCCTGGCGGATGGTGGCAAACAGCGCCTTCCAGGCCCCGCTGACGCCCCCCATGGAGGGTTGGCGGCAGGACCCCTACGACAACCAGGTGGGCGAGCTGATGGTGGGAGGCCGCGGACTGGACGCACCGGATCGGGAGACCAGTCAGGAGCTTCTGGACTTCCAGCTGCTGTAAGAGGCAAGGCATGGCCTGGGAGACAATCAGCCGAACCAGAATGCACCTGATTGCCCAGGAAGCGTGAATGTCGCAGTCCAATCTTTATTACCACTTCAAGACAAACGACGCCCTAATAAAGGCGCTCTTCTCCATGATCCAGGACACATTTCTTGAGCACCGCAAGCAGGACACCGTGGATATGCCGCCCTTGAGGACCAGTTCACCTTATTAGGAAGTTTTTTATTTTTCTACTTTTCTCCTCGCTTTAAGTTATTTTTACCCCCGGCATAGCCGGGGGTAGTGTCAAGAATTTTTCGCAAAATGGTTTGCAGGCCTGGCATGAGAGAAGTCAGCCGGCAATGGAGGCGTCCTCAAAGGCATCCAGGTGCTTCATGTTCATGTACTTCTTGTTGCCCCACTGGGTGCCGGCCACATGGCGCAGTCGGGCACAGACCAGCATGAGGGCGGAGTCGCCGTCCGGGAAACTGCCCACCACGCGAGTGCGGCGGCGGATCTCCCGGTTGAGCCGTTCAATGACGTTATTAGTACGGATGCGAGTCCAATGTTCACCGGGAAAATCGCAGTAAGTCAGCGTTTCCTCAATGCCATCATCCACCTTCTTGGCCGCCTCTTTCAGCTTCATAGAGCGCAGTTGCTCCACCACAGCTTTGGCTTTCTCCCGGGCCGCTCTTTTGCTTTCCTGGGCGTGGATTGCCTTGAGCATCTTTGCCATCAGCTTTACCTTGGAGCGAGGTGTGACCGAGAACACATTGCGGTAGAAGTGGACAGTACACC
>DWXO01000004.1 GCA_019119165.1 Candidatus Flavonifractor intestinigallinarum
GGACTTTTGAGCACTTCAAAAAAGTGCTCAAAAGTCAGTTGATTGCACACGAAAGACAACCCTGACGGTTTTCTTTCACACTATCTTTCCCTCCGAATCCTCCGCCCAGAGGGTTTATCGACAGGCTGAGGTGCCCTCCACCGGAGGGCACCTTTTTTATCAGAAATTGTGGCTTTTCCTTCTGCGGGACGGCATTTCCGCTCCGGCCCCGGCATGGCTGAGCACCGGCAGCAGCACGACACCCACAACGATGCCGGTCAGCCCCTGCACCACGTTGAAGGGCACGCCCGCCAGCACTGCCATCGCGGCGGCGGACAGGTCACTGCCTGCCAGCGCCATCATCCCCACTTCATAGAGGAAATAACCGGCCACCATCACCGCTTCGGCGGGAATACCGCACAGAATCACACGCAGCGGCGGGGAGATGTGTTCCCGCTTCAGACAAAGGCGATACAGGCTGCCGCCCACCAGCGCCGTCAGAGCCTTGATGGCGAAGGTGCCCGGCGCCCATGCCGTAAAGCCGCTGAACAGATCAGCCAGCATAGACCCGATTCCTGCCGCCGCCGCTCCCAGCCCCGGCCCCAGCAGGATGCCGCAGATCAGCACCATGCTGTCTCCCAGATGGATGTACCCCAAAGTCGGGGTCGGAATTCGGATCACCATGGTAGCCGCAGTGGTCAGTGCCGCAAGCAGCGCCGCCATGACCATGCGCCTGGTTTTTTGGTTTACCATACTGGAACGCCTTCTTTCTGTTTTTCTTCTGTGCCTCCAGTATAGTTTCAATCTGGTCTTTTAAAAAGTGTCAATTTTAATCTATTTTATAAGGTCAGATTTGCAAAACAAAAGCGCCCGCCGGCATTGCCGGCGGGCGCTGATTCCATAACTTATACCCGGGTCCAGGTGGTCCCTTCCTTGCTGTCCTTGATCTCCACGCCCATCTCCTTGAGCTGATCCCGGATGGCGTCGGCGGTGGCCCAATCCTTGGCCTTCTTGGCCTCCAGCCGCTTGGCGATGAGGGCCTCGATCTCCTCGGCCCCCTCCACCGGGGCGGACGCCTTCTCGTTCAGGGCGGCGGCCTTTTTCAGCAGGTCCAGGCCCAGCACCTGGTCAAAGCTGTCGATAAGGGCCCGCTTGGTGGCGTCGCTGGTGTCCGCCTTGAGCACGTCGTACAGGGCGGTGACGCCCAGGGAGGTGTTCATGTCGTTGCCCACCGCCTCGATGAACTGGGCCTTGTACTGATCGAAGGCGGCCTGATCCACCTCGCCCTCCTCGGACAGGGCGGCCACCCGGGCCACCAGCTTGTCGTAGGCCACCCTGGCGTTGTCCAGGTTCTCCCAGGAGAACACCAGGCTCTTGCGGTAGTGGGACTGGAGGCAGAAGAAGCGATAGACCAGGGGATCGTACCCCTTCTCTTCCAGCAGGGAGACGGTGAGGAACTCGCCCTTGGACTTGCTCATCTTGCCGTCGTTGGTGTTCAGGTGATGGACGTGCATCCAGTATTTGCACCAGGGATGGCCCAGATAGGCCTCCGACTGGGCGATCTCGTTGGTGTGGTGGGGGAAGGCGTTGTCGATGCCGCCGCAGTGGAGATCCAGGTACTCACCGGCGTACTTCATGGAGATGCAGGAGCACTCGATGTGCCAGCCGGGATAGCCCACGCCCCAGGGGGAGTCCCACTTCAGGGCCTGATCCTCAAACTTGGACTTGGTGAACCACAGCACAAAGTCGTTCTTGTTGCGCTTGTTGGTGTCCTCCTCCACGCCCTCGCGGACACCCACCGCCAGGTCCTCCTCGTCGTGGTCGTTGAACACATAGTATTTCTCCAGCTTGGAGGTGTCGAAATACACGTTGCCCCCCGCCACATAGGCATAGCCGGTGTCCAGCAGCTTGGTAATGACCTTGATATAGTCGTCGATCATGCCGGTGGCAGGCTGCACCACGTCAGGGTATTTGATATTCAGCTTCTTGCAGTCGGCAAAGAAGGCGTCGGTGTAGAACTTGGCAATCTCCATGACGCTCTTATGCTCCCGCTTGGCGCCCTTCACCATCTTGTCCTCGCCGGTGTCGGCGTCGGAGGCCAGATGGCCCACGTCGGTGATGTTCATGATCCGCTTCACGTCGTAGCCGTCGTAGCGGAGGAACTTCTCCAGCACGTCCTCCATCAGGTAGCTGCGCAGGTTGCCGATATGGGCGAAGTGATACACCGTGGGGCCGCAGGTGTACATGGTCACCTTGCCCGGCTCGTGGGGGACAAACTCTTCCTTTTTGTGGCTTGCGGAGTTATACAGTTTCATAGCAATTCGCTCCTTATTGATTTTGGCTTCTGGCCTGTTCATCCATCAGCTTTTCCAGCCACTCCAGCCGGGAGCTGATGGCCTGCAATTCTTTCTGCACCGGGTCGGTGACGTGGATCTGGTCCACGGAGGAGGCGTAGTCCACCTTCTCCCCGGCGATACGCACCACCCGGGCGGGCACGCCCACGGCGGTGGCGTTGGGCGGAATCTCGCTGAGCACCACCGCGTTGGCGGCAATGCGGGAGTTATCCCCCACCTTGAAAGGGCCCAGCACTTTGGCGCCGGTAGACACCAGCACGTTGTTGCCCAGGGTGGGGTGGCGCTTGCCCTGGTCCTTGCCGGTACCGCCCAGGGTGACGCCGTGGTAGATGAGGCAGTCGTCGCCGATCTCGGCGGTCTCACCGATGACGATGCCCATGCCGTGGTCGATAACAAACCGGCGGCCGATCTTGGCCCCGGGGTGGATCTCAATGCCGGTCCAGAACCGGCTCCACTGGCTGACGAACCGGGCCAGGAATTTCAGGTGGTGCCGGTAGAGAAAATGGGCCAACCGGTGGTAGATGATGGCGTGTACGCCGGGATAGAGCAAAAAGATCTCCAGACGGCTCCGTGCCGCCGGGTCGCGGGCCTGATAGGCCCGCAGGGTCTCGCCGAGTCGGGTCAGGGAAAACACCTCCAAAAGAAAAACGCCTCTTACGCATACGCATAAGAGGCGACAAGATCGCGGTTCCACTCTCATTTCTCACTCGAAGGCCGATGACGGGGCCAGCCGGGGGGCATCCATATCCCCCGCGCTCCCGGACGCACATTCTCCAGTTACCCCCTGGGACCGCTCTCAGCCGGTGACGTTCCCTCTCTGGCGGGTACTCGCTGGGTACTATTTCCGTTCCTCGCGCTATTTGATTACCATAGTATACTACCACGTTTTCCATTTGGTGTCAAGTCAACAAACACCTGGGTCATATTTGGCACAGAAGGCGGCCACATCGTCAAAGTCCCGCAGCCGCTCCTTCAGCTCCTCATGGCTCCAGTCCCACCACTGGATGCGCAGGAGGGCGGCGATGGTGTCCTGGTCGTACCGCCAGCCGATGTGTCGGGCGGGTACGCCTCCCACGATCTCATAGGGGGCCACGTCGTGGGTGACCACGGCACCCGCCCCCACCACCGCGCCGTGGCCCAGAGTGACCCCCGCCATGATAACGGCGTTGTGGCCGATCCACACGTCGTTGCCCGTGGTGACACGGTGGTTGTCCCGCCGCCATTGGAGCAGCGCCTGGTCGTCCGGCCCGAAGCCGTAGTGGGCGCAGCGGTAAGTGAAGTGGTGGGCCGCCGCCCGGGTCTTGGCCGGGTGCTGCACCGGGTTGATGCGCACGCCGGTGGCGATGGAGTTGAACTTGCCGATGTGGGAGTAGATCACATCGTTTGACCCGAAGAGGTAGGTATAGTCCCCCACATGGGTCTCCTCCACAATGCAGTGGTCCCCCAGCTCCACATACCGGCCGAAGGTGCAGTTTTTTACCACACAGGTGGGATGGATGAGGGGCCGGTCCTCCTCCAGAGTCCTGGTAAAGTCCAGCATTACAACTTACTCCAATCGATAACGTCCTTGTTTTTCACAAAATATTCGATCCCGGAATAGATGGTGGTAGCCAAAATAACCGCCACACACACCACGTCCAGGGTCAGATTGTGGAGCACCAGCATCAGGCAGATACACACCATGGTGGAGGCGGTCTTGATCTTGCCCGACCAGGCGGCGGCAATGACCCGCCCCCGCTCCACGGCGATCAGCCGCAGGCCGGTGACGGCAAACTCCCGGACCACCACGATAAGCAGGGCCCAGGCGGGGAAACGGTTCATCTCCACGAACCACAGCATGGCGGCCATGACCAGCATCTTGTCCGCCAGGGGGTCCATGAACTTGCCGAAATCGGTGATCATGTTATAGTGGCGGGCGATATAGCCGTCCACAAAGTCGGTGACGCTGGCCAGGATGAACACGGCCAGGGCGTAATACATATGGAAGGGGAACTGGAGATAGAGCACCACCAGAAAGATGGGAATGAGCAGTACCCGAAGCATGGTCAGCTTATTGGCGGTATTCAAAACACGTCACTCCTCTATTTCCCCGGTCAGGTCACCATCGCTGGTGCCGGTAATACGCACGTTGACAAAGGTCCCCGCGGGCACCAGACCGGCGGCGGTAAAGAACACCTTGCCGTCCACGTCGGGGGAATCGGCATAGGAGCGGCCAGCATAGCAGCCCATCTCCTGATCAAAGCCCTCGCACAGCACCTCCAGGGTCTCCCCCAGGCGGCTCTCGTTCCAGGCGTCCATCACCCGGCTCTGGAGCTCCACCAGCAGCTCCACCCGCCGCTTGGCGGTATCCGGGTCCACCTGGTCGGGCATAACGGCGGCGGGGGTTCCCTCCTCGGGAGAGAACTGGAAGATACCCGCCCGTTCGATGCCGCTCTCCCGCAGGAAGTCGCACAGCTCCTCAAACTCCTCCTCAGTCTCGCCGGGCAGGCCGCAGATGAGAGAGGTACGCAGCACCAGGCCGGGCAGCCGGTCCCGCAGCTTCTTCAGCAGGGCGATGATCTCCGCCTTGGTGGAGCGCCGGTTCATGGCCTTGAGGATACGGTCATTGATATGCTGGAGGGGGATGTCGATATACTTGAGGATCTTGTGCTCCCGGGCGATCACGTCAATGAGGGCGTCATCCAGCTCATCGGGGTACAGATAGTGGAGGCGTACCCAGTGGAAGGGCAGCTTGCACAGCTCAGTCAGCAGCTCGGGCAGCATCCGCTTGTGGTACAGATCGGTGCCGTACCGGGTGATGTCCTGAGCAATGACGATGAGCTCCTGCACCCCGTCGTCGGCTAGCTTTTTGGCCTCGGCGAGCAGGGACTCCATGGTGCGGCTGCGGTACCGGCCCCGGAGGGAGGGGATCACGCAGTAGGCGCACCGGTTGTCGCATCCCTCGGCGATCTTGAGGAAGGCGGTATAGGGCGGGGTGGACACCAGCCGGGCCCCGTCCTCAATGGTGTGGTCGATGTCCCCGAAGTAGGTGGGGGTGTCCCCTTCCATCACCGATTCAATGGCGGGCACGATGTCGGTATAGCTGCCGGTGCCCAGAATGCCGTCGATCTCGGGCAGCTCCTCCAGAATCTCGTCCCGGTAGCGCTGGGTCAGACAGCCCGCCACCAGCAGCTTGCCCAGCTTACCCTGGTCTTTCAGGGCGGCCAGCTCCAGGATGTTCCGGATGGCCTCGCTCTTGGCGGAGTCGATAAAGCCGCAGGTGTTGAGCACCGCCACGTCGGCCCCCTCCGGGTCGCCGGTGACGGTATGGCCGGCGGCCTTCACCAGGGCCATCATCTGCTCGGTATTCACCAGGTTCTTGGCACAGCCAAGGGATACAAATGCAATCTTCAAGAGACTGCCTCCTTATACGATGGTATATCTGCCCTCCCGGCGGGGGGGCATTTTGGGCTGCTGGTCGGGATAGCCCAGGGTGATGGCCGCCACAAACTCCCCCTTGTCAGGGGCAAACCGCTGCTGGAAGGCGGGGCCGAAGCCCATCCGCTGGGGCGCGGACAGCCAGCAGGAGCCGATCCCCTTGTCCCAGGCGGCCAGCAGCACGTTCTCAATGGCGGCCGACACGCTCTGCATGGCCCCGTCCCGGTCGGGATAGTCGGGCTTGAGGAGGAACACCAGCACGCACACCGGCGCGCCGCCCAGGGTGGACAAAAACTTGTTGGTGATCCCCACCTGCTCCGGGTTGCGGGCAAAGCGCTGCTCCAGCACCTGGGTGAACTTCTCCACCACGCCGCCCATGATGGCCTTGACCTCCTCCAGAGCGTCGGGGCTCTGGACGGCCACAAAGTACCAGTGCTGCAGGTTGATGGCGGAGGGGGCGGCCAGCCCGGCCTCCAGAATTTCTTTCAGGTCGGCCTCGGGGATGGGGTCGTTCTTGTAACGGCGGATGCTGCGGCGGGTCATCAGGGCTTCGCGGGTGTCCATCAGAATTCCTCCTCCATGGCCCCGCCGTACCGGCGCAGGCCCTCTTTGATATCCTCCCACCGGAACCCCCGGCGGGCCAGGGCGTTGGCCGCCCGTTGGTAGCTTTTGGGGTCGGTAAGATCCGCCCCACGGAGTTTTTTCTGCAAAAAAGCGTCGATGGCATCGTCGGGGGCCTCCATGGCCTCCAGAGCGCCGTCCCAGTATGACCGGGGCACACCCCGGCGGTACAGCTCGTCCCGGATACGGGCCGGGCCCCAGCCCTTGGCGGCGTAGTGTTCGGCCACCATCCGGGCATAGGCTTCGTCGTTCAGGTAGCCCAGCTCCTCCAGCCGGTCGGCCGCCGCTTCGGCGCTCTCCCGGTCGGCAAGAGGCTCCTTGTCCTGATTCCGGGGGCGGGCGGTCAGCTTGTCCACCAGCTCCTTCCGGGACAGGGGCCGGGCGGAGAGCAGGTCCAGCGCCTTATCCCGCACCGCGGCGGCTTTGGCGGCCCGCTCCACCTGCTCCAGCCGTTCGGGACTCAGCTCCAGTCCGGAGCACAGCCCAAAAGCGGCAATTTCATTTTCCGTGACCCGGAGGATGGTCCCATCCTCCAGATGGCACAGCCAGCGGCCTTGAATCCGGGCCGAGGGGGCCAGCTTATTGATCCGCATCCTCGAAGTCCTCGGCGGACACATCCACCGCCCGGCCGGCTGCCCGGGCGGCTGCCCGGGCCTGGCTGCTCATCAGCTTATAGGCGTTCTTGCGGATGTCGGCCTCCAGCTGATTGCACACCTCCGGGTTGTCCCGGAGATACTGCTTGGCGGCGTCCCGGCCCTGGCCCAGGCGGGTCTCCCCCATGGCAAACCAGGAGCCGGACTTCTGGATCAGCTCCAGCTTGGCGGCCAGATCCAGGATCTCGCCCACCTTGGAGATGCCCTCGCCGTACATAATGTCGAACTCAGCCTCCTTGAAGGGGGGGGCCACCTTGTTCTTGACCACCTTGGCCCGGGTGCGGTTGCCGATGATCTCCGAGCCGTTTTTCAGGGACTCCACCCGCCGTACGTCGATGCGGACGGAGGCGTAGAATTTCAGGGCGCGGCCGCCGGTGGTGACCTCCGGGTTGCCATACATGACGCCCACCTTTTCCCGCAGCTGGTTGATGAAGATGACCACGCAGTTGGTCTTGGCGATGGAGCCGGCCAGCTTCCGCAGGGCCTGGCTCATAAGCCGGGCCAGCAGGCCCACATGGGAGTCGCCCATGTCGCCCTCGATCTCGGCCCGGGGGGTCAGGGCGGCCACCGAGTCCACCACCACCACGTCAATGGCGCCGGAGCGGACCAGGGCCTCACAGATCTCCAGGCCCTGCTCGCCGGTGTCGGGCTGGGAGATGAGCATGGAGTCGATGTCCACCCCCAGAGCCCGGGCATAGTAGGGGTCCAGGGCGTGCTCGGCGTCGATGAAGGCCACCTCGCCTCCCCGCTTCTGGGCCTCGGCCACGATATGGAGGGCCAGGGTGGTCTTACCGGAGGACTCGGGGCCGTAGATCTCGATGATACGGCCCTTGGGGACGCCGCCGATGCCCAGAGCCAGATCCAGGGACAGGGACCCGGTTGGGATGGCCTCCACCACAATGTCGGTGTTGTCCCCCAGGCGCATGATGGAACCCTTGCCGTAGGCCTTCTCGATCTGGGCCATGGCGGTCTCCAGGGCCTTTTTCTTGTCAGAGGCGGGAGCGGCGCTCTCCACCACGGATTTCTTCTTGTCTGCCATGTATCCTTTTCATCCTTTCGTGGGGGGCCAGGTGCCCGCCCTTACCGATTCAAAACGCCTTCCACCACCCGCCAGATGCCCTGAGTGTCCTGGCTGGACTGTACGTTGGAGAAGCCGTGCTCTATCAGCAGCTTCTCCACATCCGGAGCCTGTCCGATACCCACCTCAAAGAGGAGGGAGCCGCCCAGCCGCAGGGCGGGGCCCCACTGGGCGGTCACCGCCCGGTAGAAGTCCAGGCCGTCGGCGCCTCCGTCCAGGGCGGCGCGGGGCTCAAAATCCCGGACGGAGCAATCCAGTCCGGCGATGTCCCCGGTGGGGATGTATGGGGGGTTGCAGGCGATGACGTCAAAGTCCCACAGTGCCCCGTCGGGGGGCTGGAGGGCGTCGGCCTGGAAGCAGGTCACCCGGGCGTTCAGGTCACACCGGCGGATGTTCTGCTTGCAGGTTTTGAGGGCCGCCTCGCTGAGGTCGGCCAGCACCACCCGGCAGTCGGGCACATTGGAGGCCACCGCCAGACCCACACAGCCGCTTCCGGCGCACAGGTCCAGCACTCTTGCCCCCTCCCCCGCCGCCCGGGCCAGCAGAATGGCCCGCTCGGCCAGCAGCTCGGTGTCCATGCGGGGGATGAGCACATCCCGGTTGACGGTGAGAGACAGACCGTAAAACTCCCACTCTCCAATGATGTAGGCCACCGGTTCCCCGGACAGCCGCCGCTCCACCAGCTCCTTCAGCTTCTCCTCCACCGCGTCGGAGGCGTAAAGCGCCATATCCCGGTAATACTGCTCCCGGCTCTTTCCGGCGGCGGCGCACACCAGCTCCCGGGCCTCCAGCGGGGCGCCCTCCACCCCCGCTTCCCGCAGGCGGCGGCGCACGTCCAGGTAGAGGTTGTTGTAGGTGGTCGCCATGGTGTAACCACTCCTCGTCTCTCTTGTTTCTCTCTCAAAGCCCCTGCATGGGGATTACCAGCGGTCTTTCCCCTGCTCCTGGGGCAGCACCAGGGTAAAGGCCCGGATGCCCACCTCGATCATGGAGTCGTCCGGCTCGAAGGTGGTCCAGTTCTGGAGCCACATTCCGGGGGCGGACATAAAGCGGGTAAACCAGTTGTCATGCCGGCCCACCAGGCGGTTGAACTCATAGGTCAGGCTGACGATCACCGGCAGCATCAGCAGATGCAGGCCCATCCGCAGGAAGGTGTTGGTGACCTCCACAAAGGAGAACACCACGCTGGACAGCAGGATGCTCACCACAATAACCACAAAGAGGAAGCTGGTGCCGCAGCGGGGATGGTGCCGGGGCTGCTTGCGCACGTTCTCCACCGTCAGGGGCAGGCCGTGCTCATAGCAGAAGATGGTCTTGTGCTCCGCCCCATGGTACTGGAATACCCGGTGGATGTCCTTCATATGGGCACACAGGATCAGATAGCCCACAAAAATGATGATACGCACCACACCCTCCAGCAGGTTGCGCAGCCACATGGCCAGGGGGGTAAAGTGGCCCAGCAGACCCACCATGGCGGTGGGCAGCAGAATAAAGAGCCCCACCGAGAAGCAGATGCCCAGTACCACCGCCACCGTCACCAGGGCGGAGGCCGCCTTTTCGCTGCCCAGGTGCTTGTCCAGCCACTGCTCAAACTTGGAGGGCTCCTCCGGCTCCTCCTCGTCCTCGGGCACGAAGGAGGCGGAGTACATCAGCGCCTTGACGCCGTTGGCCATGGAGGAGCAGAAGTTAAAGACGCCCCGGATGAAGGGCACCCCCAGTATGGGGTGCTTGTCCTTAATGAGCACCCGCTCCTCCACCTGCTCGGCCAGCTCCCCGTCCGGCTTGCGGACCACCACGGCCTTCTTCTCCGGCCCCAGCATCATGATGCCTTCGATGAGGGCCTGGCCGCCGATCATGGTCTTATACGGCGTGTCGCAGGCGCGTTTCGTCTGTTTTGACATTCGTTCCATGTTCTCCTTGCTGTTTGGATTCATATCTAGGATATTGTACCAGACCCGCACCCCGATTGCAAGGGGCGCGGGTCTCTTTTTTAAAACAAATGTTCGATTGCCCTGACATTTCCTCACTGAGGCTGGATGGGCAGACGGACGGTGACGATACAGCCGCCCCCCTCGGCGTTGCCGATCTCCAGCACACCCTCGTGGCGGCTGACGATCTCATCGCACACCGCCAGGCCGATGCCGGAGCCTCTGGCCTTGGAGGAACCCTTGTAGAACTTGTATTTGACGTGGGGCAGCTCCTCCTCGGGGATGCCGGGACCGTAGTCCCGGATGGTGATGACCACCTGATCCTCCTCCCGGCGGATGGCGGTATCAATGCGCTTGCCCGAGCCGCCATGCTTGGCGGCGTTGTCCAGCAGGTTGCAGAACACCTGCCGCAGCCGCTCGGGATCGCCCTCGATGGGGGGAAACTCCTCGTCGCAGTCGAAGTGGTTGAGCTCGATGCCCTCCCGGCGGAAGAACTCCCGGTAGGTATACACCGCGTCCTCCAGCTCCGCCTTGATGTCCATGGGCTCCACCGAAAGGGTAAACCGGCCGTCCTGGATGCGGGAGAACTCCAGCAGCTCCTCCACCATGTTGGTCAGCCGCCGGGCCTCGGAGACGATGATGCCCATACCCTTCTTTACGTCGGCGCCGTCCCGCACCTCCCCGTGCATGATGGTCTCCGCCCAGCCGTTGATGGCGGTCAGCGGAGTACGCAGCTCATGGGAAACCGAGGAGATGAACTCATTCTTCATCTTCTCGCTCTGGTTGATTTTCAGGGACATATCGTTGATGGCGTCAGTGAGATCGCCGATTTCATCGTCAAAGCGCTTCTCGATCTGCACGCCGTAGGACCCGGCGGCGATACGCTTGGCGGTTTCCGTGATCCCCGCCACCGGCTCCACGATGGAGCGGACAAAATACAGGTTGGAAAAATAGACGATGGCCAGGATCACCATGCCGATGCCCAGGGAAATGGCCACCACAATGACGATCTGCCAGTCCACGTTCCGCAGAGAGGTGACGTAGCGCATGGCTCCCACCACTTCCCCGTTGATGATGAGGGGGCTGGTGGCCGCCATAATGTGCTCCCCTGTGCTGGGGTCGGAGCCGGTCCACACCTCGGTCTTACCCTGGCTCAGCGCCCTGGAGATATCGGGGGTACCGGGGGAACGGAAGGCGGTCAGGTCGGAGCTGGAATAGCGGATCTGACCGCTGGCGTCCAGGAACTCCACCTCCAGCTGGTCGCTGGACTGGTCGCTGCCCACCAGCGTCCTGGCGTACTCATAGTAGGAGTCGCCGCTGGCCCGGTAGTAGTTGAAGCTGCGCACCGCGCTTTCCGCCTTCTGGGACAGGGATTCGCTGAGGGTGGAATAGTAATAGCTGCCCATGGCCGCGGAAAAGGCGGTCACCGCCAACAGCACGATAAAGAGCACCACGCTGATGGAGTTGACCATCCACCGCTTCCGAATGCCGCGGATGCCTTTGATTTTCTTCATAGGTCGATGTTTCACCACCTGGGTTTGATAAAAAGATAACGCGCCTCAGAGCCGGCCGTCAGAAGCCCCACTTGTAGCCGTAGCCCCACACGGTAGTAATAAACGTGGGGTTGGTGGGGTCGTCCTCGATTTTGATCCGCAGACGGCGGATATTCACGTCCACGATCTTCAGCTCTCCGAAGTAATCCCGGCCCCACACCGAGTCCAGGATCTCCTCCCGGGACAGGGCCTTCCCCGGATTGTCCATAAACAGCTTCATGATGGAATACTCCACCTGGGTCAGCTTGACCCGCTGGCCGTTCTTCTCCAGGGTGCGGTTTCGAGTGTTCAGCAGGAAGGGCGGCTGGCTGATCTCGCCGGTATCCACCGCCTCCGCCCCGCCGGTACGGCGGTACAGGGCGTCAATGCGGGCGGTGAGCTCCGCCGGGGAGAAGGGCTTGGTCACATAGTCGTCGGCGCCGGTCATCAGGCCGGTGACCTTGTCCATCTCCTGGGTCCGGGCGGTGAGCATGATGATCCCGATGTTATTGTCTCCCGCACGAATACGGCGGCATACCTCGAATCCGTCCATATCAGGCAGCATGATGTCCAGCAGGGCAACCTTGATATCCGGGTTGCGCTTGAGCTGGGCCAGGGCCTCCTCGCCGGTTTCGGCTTCGATGGCCTCATAACCGGCCCGCTTCAGGTTGATGACCACAAAGCTGCGGATGTTGGCCTCGTCTTCCAGCACGAGTACCTTTTTCATCCCATTCCCTCCTTATATTCCCGTCCGTGTCAGGACCAGTCGTTGGTAATCAGTGCAAAGTGCGCCTTTACGCCGCTCTCGTCCAGTCCGCAGTCCCAGTCGTTCTGGATAAAGCGGGCGGCGTAGATGGTGTCGCTGTCGTCGTCCCCCTCCAGCAGCCGGAAGCGGCCCGACATATTGGCCCGCATATAGCGGTTGTCGCCCCGCAGGGTGTAGATCACCAGGAAGGGCGCCGGGTCCACGCTGGCGTCCCCCTCCCAGTAGGAGAAAATGACCGCCCGCTCTCCCCCGCCGGCCACGTCGCTGCGGGTAAGGGTAATCTTACCGTCCCAGGCGTCGGGCAGGATGAAGTACCAGCCGTCCTGGTCGTTGTAGTAGGTGGAAAACACCGGATGGGAGTTGCCGTTGATGTCGTACTGCCGCCAGCGGATGGCCCAGAAGTTCACCGCGATGCTGGTGCTGTTGGGATCGGGCAGGGCGTAGGGATCGGGCAGCTCCAGAATCCCGTCGTTGTTGATATCCGTGGCCGTCACCGCCGTATACCAGCGGATGGTGTTGTCACTCTCCCCTGTGGCCGGGTCCAGGGTGATATTCTGGATACGGCCATTCTTCCAGGCAAAAATATCGGTGATCTGTCCGGTCTGGCTGTAGGCGGTGCTGGAATCATAGTCGGTCTCAGTGCCGCTGCGGCCGTAGGCCGAGCTGACAAAGACCGCCGGGATATTGTCTTGCAGGTAGCCGGTTTTCACTCCGCCCTCCGGCAGGCTGGTCACATTGTGGGACAGAGGCGCGGAGGAATCCAGCCCCAGGATGCCGTTTTGGTAGTTGTACAGCTCCACCCGGTTGCTCTCCTCGGTGGCGCCGGTCTGGACCACCACGATCTCGTCCTGGCCGTCCTGGTCCATATCGCAAATCTGGAAGTTGGTGTAATTGGTGCGCATCAGCTCCAGCACCTGGCCGTTGTGGATGGAATAGGCCGCCAGGGAGTGGTTCTGATCGCTCATCATCTGCCAGCTGACAACGATCTCCTTACTGGGGCTGTCGTCCAGATTTTCGTAGGAGACATAGTTGATGGCCGAGCCCTCGCCCTCGATGATGGCCGCCACCTCATAATCGTCGCCGGTCTGGCGGTAGATGTAGATTTTCAGGGGGCGCTCCGACGAACTGACCCGGAAGAAGGCAATGGCCTCCTGCACGCCGTCGCCGTCCAGATCCTGGAGCTGCACCTTCTGGGTCAGCTCACCGGTAAGGGGGGCGGCATACTCGCCCCCGGCGTTGAGCACTTCATTGATCTTGTTGTCCAGCTTCAGATAGTCGTCGGGCGCTCTGGGCGGGGCGTAGAGGTCGTCCACCGACTGGGAAAAGCAGCCTGACAGCAGCATCAACAGCCCTGCCGCCAAAATCAGTCTGAGTTTTTTCATGGATTTTCTGCCCTCCGTGGGAATTTTCGATAGTGTTATCATAACACATCTTCCATGGAAATGGTATGGCGTTTTCTGAATTTATTCCGATCATAGGGCTTGCCATCTGTTTCTAATTCGTGTATAATACCATCCAGACCTTGATCATAAACGCCGGTGTGATGGAATGGTAGACGTGACGGATTCAAAATCCGTTGGTGGCAACACCGTGTGGGTTCGAGTCCCACCACCGGCACCACGTCGGAGCAAGCTTTGTATCGCTTGCTCCGACTTTTTTCAAAAGTCAGAGCGCACTCACGCCGCTGCTCCTCCTCTCCAAATCGAACCCGCTGCGCTGGGCTTCGATTTGGTATCGGGTGCGAACCCGAAAGCTTTGGCATCTATACTGTTGCGATATTCCAGCTTGCGGCGAGCTTTTTTATTTCATTGCAAGGCTCATCAAATCAACGGCCCCCGGCGCAACAAGCGCCGGGGGCCGTTGATGTTTCTTTAGAATTACACCTGCTCCAGGAAGCGGAGGAAGGCCTCCTTCCCTTCCGGGGTGCGGGCATAGACGCCGGCGTGCTCCAGCACCTTGGCAAACACCAGGCCGGTCTCATGGTAGACCACATCCAGGGCGTTGTCCGGAGTGACCTGAGCGGCAAAGCCCTCCGCCCAGTCGGCGTGGGCCGCAGTCAGCGGGTCGGCCCGCAGGTCGCCGCCCTGGGCCAGCTTGTCCGCCACCGCCGCCAGCTCGGTCTTGAGCCGGGCGGGCAGCACCGCCAGACCCATCACCTCGATGAGGCCGATGTTCTCCTTCTTGATATGGTGGAGCTCGGCATGGGGATGGTAGATCCCCAGAGGGTGCTCCTCGGTGGTGATGTTGTTGCGCAGCACTAGGTCCAGCTCGTAGTCGCTCCCCCGCCGCCGGGCGATGGGGGTGATGGTGTTATGGGGCTCCCCGTTGGTCTCGGCGAAAATAAAGGCCTTCTCGTCGGTATAGCCCCGCCAGCTGGTCAGGATACGGTCGGCCAGGTCGATGAGCCGCTGGGGCTGGGCGCAGGTGAGGCGCACCACCGACATGGGCCACTTGACGATGCCCGCCTGCACATCCTCATAGCCCGGGAAGGTGAAGGGAGTCTCCACCGGGGCCTTCTCCATGGCGAAGGTATAGCGTCCGCCCTGGAAGTGGTCGTGGGCCAGGATGGAGCCGCCCACGATGGGCAGATCGGCGTTGGACCCCACGAAGTAGTGGGGGAACTGGCCCACAAAGTCCAGCAGCTTGCCGAAGCAGGCCTTGTCAATCTTCATGGGGGTGTGGACGCTGTTCAGGCAAATGCAGTGCTCATTGTAATAGACATAGGGGGAATACTGCAAAAACCAGGGGGACCCATTGATGGTGATGGGCACAATGCGGTGGTTCTGACGGGCGGGATGGTTCACCCGTCCGGCGTAACCCTCGTTCTCAGCGCACAGCTGGCAGCGGGGGTAGGCGGAGGCGGGCAAGTTGCGGGCCGCGGCGATGGCCTTGGGGTCCTTCTCCGGCTTGGACAGGTTGATGGTGATGTCCAGCTCGCCGTACTCCGTCTGAGCCTTCCACTGTACATCCTTGGCAATGCGGTCCCGGCGGATATAGTTGGTATCCTGGCTGAACTGATAGTACCAGTCGGTAGCCGCCTTGGGGTCCTGCCGGTACAGGTCGTTGAAGGTGTCAATCACCTGGGCGGGCCGGGGTGTGAGGGCTCCCATGAGCCGGGTGTCAAACAGATCCCGGTAGGTGACGGTGTCCTCGGGCAGCATTCCCCGGGCGCAGGCGTCGTCGGTGAGAGCCTCCAGAATGGCGGGCAGCTCCTCCTCCCCCACCGGACCCACCTCCGGCAGGGCGCAGCTGTCCACCCGCAGGATATCCAGCAGGGTATTCACCGCCCAGATCCGCTCTTCGGGCCGGACGAGGCCCTTCTTCACGGCGTAGCTTACCAGCTTGGCAATGGCCTGGTCACGCTCCATGTTCAGCCCTCCTCAAAGCCCCGGGGATGGCTCTTGTGCCAGGCCCAGGCGGAGGCCACAATGGTGTTCAGGTCGTTGTACTGGGGCTTCCAGCCCAGCACCTTCACCGCCTTCTCGGAGGAGGCGATGAGCTGGGCGGGATCGCCCGCCCGGCGGGGCGCTATCTTGGCGGGGATGGGGTGACCGGTAACCGTGCGGGCCACGTCGATGACCTCCTGTACCGTAAAGCCCACGCCGTTGCCCAGGTTGAACACGTCGTTGTCTCCGCCCTTCATCAGGTAGTCCAGGGCCAGGATGTGGGCCTGGGCCAGGTCGGTGACGTGGATATAGTCCCGGATACAGGTGCCGTCCTTGGTGGGATAGTCGTCGCCAAAGACGCTGACCGCCTCCCGCTGGCCCAGGGGCACCTGGAGGATAATGGGGATCAGGTGGGTCTCCGGGTCGTGGGCCTCGCCGATCTGGCCGGAGACGTGGGCGCCGCAGGCGTTGAAGTAGCGCAGCGCCACATATTTCAGGCCGTGGGCCTTGGACACCCAGCTCATCATATGCTCCATGGCCAGCTTGGTCTGGCCGTAGCAGTTGGTGGGGGTGGTGCGGTCGTCCTCCAGGATGGGCACCCGCTCCGGCTCGCCGTAGGTGGCGGCGGTGGAGGAAAACACGATCTTGTCCACCCCGTGGGCCACCATGGACTGGAGGAGCACCATGGTGCCGTAGAGGTTGTTATCGTAATACTTCAGCGGATCGGACATGGACTCCCCCACCTGGGAGGAGGCGGCAAAGTGGATGACGCCCTCGATGTCCTCGGCCTGGAACAGGGTGTCCAGGGCCCCCCGGTCCCGGATGTCCAGCTGATAGAATTTTGCCTTGGGATGGACGGCGGCCTTGAAGCCAGTCTGCAGGTTGTCGGCCACCACCACGTCCCGGCCGGCCTCAATCAGTTCATATACCGTATGGGAGCCGATGTATCCGGCTCCGCCCAATACTAAGATCGCCATTGTTCAGACGCGCTCCTTTCACTTCACTGTATGCACTTACTCAGGGCCAGAGAACGACGCCGCCCACAGGGCGGATGGACAGCACATGGCAGCTGCCCTCGCCCAGGCAGCCCTCTACCTGCGTGCGGAAGGACTCCAGCAGGTCCAGGGGCACAAAGGCCTGGATGGTGCCGGCAAAGCCGCCGCCGTGGACCCGGCAGGCTCCACGGCCGGCCAAGGCCCGCTCCGCCACAGCGAGGGCCACCGCCATGGCCTGGTCAGCCACAGCACCGGCAGGGGTAATGTTTTGCAGCAGATCCCAGGAGGAACGGCCCGACTGGTTCACCACCGCCAGGAAGGTATCCATATCCCCCTGTTCCAGGGCGTCGGCCTCCCGGGCCACCCGCTTGTCGTCGGCAAAGAAGTGGAGGGCGCGGAGTACCGCCCGGTCCCCCACTGCCTTGCGCAGCTGGGGCAGAGCCTGAATCACCTGGTCCTCCTCCACCTCCCGCAGCACCTGCTTGCCGAAGTAGGCCGCCACCGCCCCCATCTCCTGGGGCACCGCGGCGTACTCCGCCGTCAGGTCGGCGTGGCTGGCCCCTGAGTCGATGATGCACAGGGCGTAGCCCAGGCCGGCCAGATCCACCGCCACCGTCCGCACCACAGGGGCGGCGGGGTCGGCAAAGTCGATGGCCACCGCGCCGCCCACGGAGGAGGCGGTCTGGTCCATCAGGCCGCTGGGCTTGCCGAAGTAGAGATTCTCCGCCTTCTGGCCCATCTGGGCAATGGTCACCGCATCCAGCTCGTCACGGCAGAATAGGTGGTTCTCAATGACGCCCAGCAGCACCTCGCAGGCTGCCGAGGAGGACAGGCCGGAGCCGGGCAGCACCTCAGAGGTGGCATATACGTCAAAGCCGGAGACGGGATAGCCCCGCTGGGCGGCCTGAGCCGCCATACCCCGCACCAGAGAGGCGGTGGACTCCTTCTCCTCCTCCCTGGGCTCCAGGGTGTCCAGCTCCACCTCCACCAGGGGCCAGCCCTGGGATTGGAAGCGGATGGTATTGGTACCATTGGGGGCGGCGCAGGCCAGAAAGTCCAGATCCACCGCGCCGGCCAGTACCCGGCCATGCTGATGGTCGGTATGGTTGCCGCAGATCTCCGTGCGGCCCGGGGCGGAGCACAGGGTCACAGGGGTATCCTCCCCCGCTCCGAAGGTTTTCTGGAACCCGTCCAGCAGCTCCGCCACCCGTTTCCGGCCGGCGGCAAGGTCATGACACAGCAGACCCTTCAGCGGTCCGTCCAGCTCCCCCGCGTTCAGCGCGTTGCGCACAGCGCCCAGTTCTTGCATGGTTCTTCTCTCCTTTTGCGTCCCGGACCGGGCGGCATTGCGCCCGCCGGGCTGTTTCTTTCATCATAGCACATTCCGCCTCCAAAGCCAATCCCTCCGGGGCGGACGTACAGAGAAAAACCGCCGCAAGGCAGAGCGGTCCCCCGCGTCTGCCTTGCAGCGGCTTCACGCTTTTGCTTGATGGAATTACTTCTTCTGCACGTACTTCAGGCAGTCCAGCATAACAGCCACAAGGATGATGATGCCGGAGAACACGAACTGCAGGTTGGTGTCGATGCCCAGAGTGGTCAGAGAATAGGTCAGGGCGGTGAAGATAAACACGCCCACCACGCAGCCGGAGATCTTACCGATACCGCCGGTGAAGGAGATGCCGCCCACCACGCAGGCCGCGATGGCGTCCATTTCCCAGCCCTGGCCGTAAGCGGCGGAGCCGGAACCGGTCATGCGCAGGCACTCCAGCCAGGAACCGAAGCCGTAGAGCACGCCGGCCAGGATGAAGGCGCCCACAGTGACCTTGAACACGGAGATACCGGAAACCGCGGCGGCCTCCGGGTTGCCGCCCACGGCGAACAGGTTCTTGCCGAAGGTGGTCTTGTTCCAGATGAACCACACCACCGCCACGGCGGCTACCGCCCACAGGATGATGGTGGGGAAGCCGTTGATGCGGGGAATGACCATGCTGGGAATGGTGGAGTCAATGCCGCCGAAGGACACGCCCTTGGTGGAATAGGTCACCAGGCCGAAGATAACCAGCATGGTGGCCATGGTGGAGATGAAGGGGTGCATCTTGAACTTGGCGGTGAAGAAGCCGGCGATGGTGGTGAAGATGGTGCACAGGATGATGCAGACCACCAGAGCCAGGAACACCCGGACGATAACGGGGATGCCGGAGAAGTCAAAGATGTGGCCGAACACGCCGCCGGTGTTGGGGCCGGAGTGCATCACGATGGTGGCCGCCGTCATGCCCATACCAACCATACGGCCGATGGACAGGTCGGTACCGGCCAGCAGGATGAGCCCCGCCACGCCCAGAGCCAGGAACATTCTGGGAGAGGCCTGGGACAGGATGTTGAGCACGTTGTTTACCGTCAGCAGCTGGACGTTCTTGACGATGGGTGTGGCGATACACAGGGCGATGAAAATGATGATGATGGCAATATACAGGCCGTTTCTCAGCAGGAAGTCCCGGCGGTTGAAGGTGTACTTGTAGTTCTCCCACTTCTGGGCCATGGTCTCGCCGAAGGTGAACTTGCTCATCCGCAGCATATCGATCAGATGGAACTTGTGATCGAAGGCGGCGTGCCTGCGGTCCTTGACCTCCTGCAGGTCCTTGCCCCGCTTCATCTTGGCGTCGAACAGGCGGTTCTTGTGGACGTACTTCTCGTCCTTGATCTCCTGGGGATCGCTCAGCTTGGAGACCGTCTCCTGGTGCTCCTTGTTGAGCTGCTCCACAGCCGCGGCGTAATTGGCCAGAGCCTGCTGCTTCTCCTCCACGCAGCTGGCGGCCACCGCCTGATAATAGTCGGTGTTAAAGTGCGCTTTCAGATAGGCCTCAGCCTCACCGATCAGCTTGGAGACCTGGTCCTTGTTCTTGGCCTCCACTTCTTTGGCCTTGGCCAGCTCTGCCTGATAGGCCTGCATCTTGACTGCCTTCTCCTGGGCCGTATAGATCCGGTCCCGCTTCAGGCTGTCAATCTTATTCTGAATATCGATGACCTGGTCGGTGCCGTCCGCCCGCAGAGCATTGATCTGCTCCTGGATCTTACCGACGTACTCATCAATGGGCTGACGCAGCTTTGCTTCCTGCTCAGCCGTAAGAATTTTCGTGTTTTCTGCTACCATAAGCAATTTCTCCCACTATAATGTCGATCAGATCATCCGCACTGGGGATGATCCGCGGGGCCTTACCGCATACCGGGCCGGCTGAAATCATCCGGTCACATGGCGTTCAGCCTTCGTTGCAATACACACAAAGCGCCTGCTTTGTCCCCTCATCCACCATTACAGGTATTTTGCGCTCAACCGCAAAAGCTCCTCCTGATTGGTCTCCTTGGTGTTGACGATACCGGACAGGTGTCCGTTGGACATAACGCCGATCCGGTTGGTGATGCCCAGAATCTCGGGCATTTCGGAAGAGACCACGATGATGGTCTTTCCCTGCTTGGCCATTTGAATAATCAGCTCATAGATCTCGTACTTGGCGCCCACGTCGATGCCGCGGGTAGGCTCGTCCATCATAAACACCTGGGGCTCCCGCTCCAGCCACTTGCCGAAGATGACCTTCTGCTGGTTACCGCCGGACAGGCTGGTAATCATGTCGTCCGGCCCCATGCACTTGGTGTGCATGACCTTGATCTCCTTGTTGGTGGCCTTCACCATCTTGGGTGTGGACAGAGCCACGCCGGATTTATACTGATTCAGGTTGGCAATGGTGGTATTAAAGGTAAGGTCACATTTGAGGAACAGTCCGTTGGCCTTGCGCTCCTCGGTGATCATGGCGAAGCCGTGTTCGATGGCCTCTTTGGCGCTGCCAAAGTTCATCAGGCGGTTTTTGAAATAGACTCGCCCGGCCGCACGGGTACGCACGCCGAAGATGGTCTCCAGCAGCTCGGTACGGCCCGCGCCCACCAGGCCGTATAGGCCGAAGATCTCGCCCTCCCGGACGTCAAAGGTGATGTCCTGCAGATGGGGGGCGTACTTGGTGGACAGGTGCTGTACGGAGAGGATGGTGTCTCCCGGCTGATTGTCCACCGGCGGGAAGCGGCTCTCCAGGGAGCGGCCCACCATGGCGGTGATCAGCTCGTTCATATTGGTTTCCTTGGCGCTCTTGGTCATGACCAGGTTGCCGTCCCGCAGGACCGAGATCTCATCGCAGATCTCAAAGATCTCGTCCATCTTGTGGGAAATGTAGATCAGGGCGATGCCCTGCTCCTTCAGCATCCGCATCATTTCAAAGAGCTTGTCCACTTCCTGCACGGTCAGCGAGGAGGTGGGCTCGTCCAGCACGATCACCTGCGAATTATAGGAAATTGCTTTGGCGATCTCGCACATCTGCCGCTGCGAAACGGACATATTCCGCATGGGCTGGGTCAGATTGACGGTCATGCCGAGCTTTCGGAACAGCTCGGACGCCTTTTTCTTCATCCCGCCTTCATCCACAATGCCGGCGGAGTTGGTGGGATAGCGGCCCAGGAACAGGTTGTCGATGACGTTCCGTTCCAGGCACTGGTTCAACTCCTGGTGCACCATGGCAATTCCATTTTCCAGGGCATCCTTGGGGCCGGAGAAGCTGATCTCCTTGCCGTTGAGGAAGATCTTGCCTTCGTCCTTCTGGTAGGTACCGAAGAGACACTTCATCATGGTGGACTTACCGGCGCCGTTCTCGCCCATAAGTCCCATGACCGTGCCCCGCTTCACATCCAGATTGATGTGGTCAAGCACCCGGTTCCGGCCAAAGGATTTGCACATACCGCGGATTGACAGGACAATATCATCTTTCGCATCTGCCATTCTCGTTACTCCCGTTTTGCATATTAGCAGTTTCAGCGAAAAGTCTGATTCTGCCGGTTTTTCACTAAAATGTGCTATTAGGGAGAATTCCTTCTCCCGAACGGAGAGTTCCTCCTCCCGTACGGAGAATTCCTTCTCCCTAATAGCAAGCGGTTATTGATTCTGATTTACGATCGGCCCTAGCCGTCCGCGCACCGGATTACTGGTTCAGGATGCCGGTGTAGGAAGCGGCGTTGTCGGTCTTCACCATGTTGATGGCGAAGGCGTCATAGGCGCTGGGGTTGCCCAGACGGTTGGTGATGTTGGACTCGGTCTGACCGTCGCCGGCGATGTACTCCACGTTCAGGTTCAGCAGATCGTCGTACTTCTGCAGCAGGGGCTGATAGGTGGAGCCCAGGAAGTTATCAGCGGAGTTGTAGATGTTCAGCCACACGTTCTTGGTGGGGTGAGCAGTGGCGTCCAGCTGCTTGGAAACAGGCTCGTAGGTCACGGTGGAATCCAGGAACTGCTCGTAGTTCTCAGCGGTGACGGCCACGTTCAGAGCGTAGTAGGAGCGGGTGGCCTCGTCATAGTAGAACACGTCGTCGGTCAGCACGTTGCCGGCGTCGTCCTCGGTGCCGATACCCATGTCAACGTCCACGCCGTCCAGAGCGTTACGCAGCACACGCAGGGTCAGGTAGGCCTGCACGTCGGCGTGCTGGCTGATGGTGCCGCCGTAGCCTTCCGCGATAGCGGCAACGGCGTCGGAGTTGGCGTCATAGCCGAAGGTGGGAACCTTGTTCTCCTTGGACCAGGCGTTGAACATGGACATACCCATACCGTCGTTGTTGGAGACAACGATGTCGATCTGATCGCCGAAGGAGGAAGCCCAGGTGGCGATGGCGTTGCCGGCGGTGGCAGCGTCCCAGGTGGCGCCGGCGGAGTTCTTCATCTCCTGAGAGGCCAGCTCACGGATGGTGTAAGAGGTGCCGTCCACCTCGATGGAGCCGTCCTGCACGATGGCGGAGGAGCCGTCAGCGTTGGTGCCCACGGGGGTGCTGTCGATGGAGCCGTCCTTATCAACGCCGGTGCCCAGAGCAGCGCGGACGCCGCGGGTACGGGCGATGGAGTCGTTGTGGCCGATGTCGCCCACGGCCAGCACGTAGCCGATGACGCCGTCGCCGTTGCGGTCGATCTCAGCGGCGTGAGCCTTGATGTAATCCACGATCATGGTGCCCTGGAGCTCGGCGCCCTGGTTGGCGTCGAAGCCCACATAGTAGGTGTTGTCGTTGAAGGTCAGAGCGGCCATGTCCAGCTCGCCGGTGGAGCTGTTGGAGGGCTGACGGTTGAACCACACCAGGGGCTTATCCTTGTTGGCAACCTCGGTGGTGGAAGCGCCGCCGCTGGTGGTCTCCTGGGAACCGGAGGGCTGGGTGCCGCCGTCGCCGCCGCCACAGGCAGCCAGGCTGAGCGCCATGGCAGCGGACAGGGACAGTGCAAGAATTCTCTTCTTCATAGCAATTCTCCTTTTTCCTTGGGTTTTGCGGGGACTTCCTCAAGCCCCGCCTTACACTTCATAATAGCAATGGAAATTCCCTGGAAAAACAAGGTGAAAATTCGCTGAAAGAAGGGTAAAAATTTATGGGAATAGAACAATCTACAAAAATTATACCTTTTGAAACTGTGCAAACTGCTAATTCCAATGTTTTTCAAAGGTAAAGAGCGCCTTCTGGCTGTCCATGGTATAAAGATTGCTCCGGTCCACGATTTTGGTGGAGGTATCCACCGTCTGCTCCACGCCGCCCTGGCCGGACAGCAGCTTGTAAGCGCTCTCCACCCCCAGATAGCCCATGGCGTAGGGGTTTTGGACGATGAGGGCGTCCACTGAGCCCTCCTGCAGGCCGTCCACGGTGAGCACATTGGAGTCGAAGCCCACCAGGAACAGGTCCTCCGAGCGCCCCGCCTCCTCCACCGCCCTGGCCGCGCCCACGCTGGTGGGCTCGTTGAAGGCCACCAGCACGTTGATCTCCGGGTACCGTGCCAGCAGGGCGGCGGTGTCTGTCTGGGCGTGCCCTGCCTCGGCCAGAGTATTGATGACCGCCACGATCTCCGCCCGGCCGCTGTCGGCAAAGAGGTCGGCGGCCCCCCGTTCCCGCTCCTGACCGTTGGCGCTGCTGATATCGTAGTTGACAATCCCCACTTTCAGCGCCCCCTCCACCTGGTCCAGGGCGGCCTGGGCCGCCATCTGTCCGGCGGCGTAATTGTCGGTGCCGATATAGGTGCTCACCTGGTCGGAGTCCACATTGCTGTCGATGGCCACAATCCTGACCCCCTGCTGGGCGGCACTGTCGATGGCGGCGGCGTTGTTTTCAAAATCGATGGCGGAAAAGACGATGGCGTCCGCCCCCTGCCGCACCTGCACCCAGATGTGGCCCTCGTCCACCATCAGGTCCAGGCCGTGGTTGATGGCGTTTTCGATGATGGGCTGGAGGGTGATCTTGTTGCAGTAATACCCCAGACACTCCGGGTCCACGTTGAATTCATAAGTAAACTGGTTCTTGTAGCGGTATTTCTGGATTTGCAGATAGCTCTCGGCGTGCTCGATCTCCTTGGCAATGGGGATGAGCTCATGGCCCTTGCTGATGCTGATGCGGAACAGCCGGGCCAGGGCGTGGACCATCTTGACGGCCTCGGCGTTGCGGCCCTGCTCGCACATCCAGGCAATGGAGTCCAGGGTATTATAGAGGAAGTGGGGGTTGATCTGGGCCTGAAGGGCTTTCAGCTCGGTTTTGCGCAGGTTGACCTCTTCCTCCCGGACGGTGGTCATGAGCCGCTGGATACGCAGCACCATGTGCTCGAAGGAGTCGGACAGCTCCTGCACCTCCCGGGTGCCCCCCACCGGATGGTAGGTAAAGTGGTCGGCGTCGGTCTCGAAATCCTCCATGGCGGAGGCCAGCCCCCGCAGGGGACGGCCCAGCAGCCGGAAGAGCAGCCAGCTGGTGAGCACTGCCGCCGCCAGCACCACCACCGCCAGCAGCAGGGACAACTGGATCATCTCCCGCACGCTGCGGTTGACCAGCTCGTCCACATAGCTGACGCCCACCACCCGCCAGTCGCTGTCCGCCACGCCGGTGAGGCTGTAGATCACCGTGTCGTCGGCGTAGGAGCCGTCCTCCAGCCCGGCCAGCGCCGCGGTGTTTTCCGTCTTGAGGCCGGCGTACAGCAGCTGCTGCTGGGGGTGATAGACGATATTGCCCGCCCCGTCCATCAAAAAGCAGTAGCCCCGCTGGCCGATGCTGATGTTGTTGATGTAGTTGGAGATGCTGGAAAAGCTCAGGTCCAGGGAGACCCAGGCGGCGTCGCCGCCCTGCTCCAAGGGGGCGGTCATGGTCACCACCCAGGGGTAGTAGCTCTCAAAAAAGGTCTCCACATGGGGCGGCGTCATATAGGGGGACTGGGTACTCCTGGCCTTCTCCAGGTCAAAGGACAGATTTTCATAGATGGTCTCTCTGGGCTCCCGGCCCAGGGACCAGCAGTCCAGCAGCGCCCCGTCGGAGGAATAGCTGGTCACCGCCACCACGTCGGGCCGGAAGTTTAAAAAGGCGCTGAGCAGCTTGTCCCGGCTGTCCGCGCTCTCCAGCATGGACTGCTCCACCAGCTCCATGGCCTGGTTCATATCACCCAGGTAGTTGGCCACCGTGGTGGACACCTGGGACACCGCCTGGCTGCTGCTGGTGCGGGCGTTTTGCACCATGGCGTCCCGGTACCGGTCCAGAAACAGCAGGATACAGCAGCAGAGGATGACCGCCACCACCCCCACCACCATGGCCACCAGGATGGTGGTGATCCGCAAGCCTTTCCGGGCTATGCCCCGCCCTTTCACCGCTCCTCACCCGCCCTTTCCTGCTCCAGTCTGCGGCGCATGGCGTTGGGAGACTCCCCGCAGTATTTCTTGAAGCAGTAGCTGAAATAGTGCTGGTCGGTGTAGCCGCAGCGCTGGGCCACCTCCTGCACCTTCAGGCAGGAGGCGGTCAGCAGCTCCCGGGCGGCCTCCATCCGCTTGCGGATCAGAATGTTGATGAAGGTCTCGCCGGTATACTTCTTGATGCAGGCGCTCAGGTGATTGGGGCTTACATCCAGCATCCCGCTGAGGGACACCAGAGACAGGTCGGCCTCCATATAATGCTGGTCCAGCGCCTCCAGCGCCCGCTTGCACAGCAGCTCCCCGCCCTTGACGGCGGGGGCCAGGTCGCTGATAAACTGGGCGCCCCCCTCCGTCCGGTCCCCCTGGCGCAGGGCCTCCATGGCCTCCCGGTAGGCGCCGTGCAGGCCGGTCAGGGCCCCCACCGTCCGGCTGACGCCGATGCGGCAGCGTTTGCCCAGTACCCGATCCGCCATCTGGGGGATCTCGTCGGCCAGGATATGGAGATACTCGTCAAAGTCCGACGAGTTGCCCAGCAGCACCGAGATCACCTTTCCCGAGGCAAAAAAGCTGACGCTGCGGAGATATTTAGCGGCCAGCCGGTCCACCGACGCCACGAAGGAAGGTTCGGTGCCGTTGCCGCCGTCCTCGTTGAGCAGGGTGGACACCATCACCGTGTAGCCCGGCTTGTCGTCCACATCCCGCAGCAGGCCGCACTGCCGGGCGTAGCCCTCGGCCTGGGCCTCCCCCTCCAGCTCGGCATAGTCGTCCAGCACCAGGGGCATCACCATGGCCGCCCGCTGGTCGGGACCGTCGGTCCGTGCGCCGGTCTGCCGGAACATGGCGTATTGGGCGTCGATCTTCTTCCGGATGGTCCGCAGCTCCGCCCCCAGGCCCTCCATGGTCAGAGGCTTGAGCATATAGCTGATGATGTTGTACTGAATGGCCTGTTTGGCGTACTCAAAATCATCATATCCGCTCAAAAAGGCGATATTCGTGGCGGGCCGCACCTCCCGCACCTGCCGGGCCAGCTCTATGCCCGAGATAAAGGGCATCCGGATATCGGTCAGCAGCAGGTCTGGGGCGTGCTTTTCCACCAGCTGAAGGGCGTCCAGTCCGTTGCTGGCGCTCCCCACCAGGCAGAAGCCATAGTCCTGCCAGGGGATCATGGTACACACCGCTTCCCTCAGCTCGTCCTCGTCGTCGGCCACGACCACGGTATACTGCGTCTTTGCAGCCATTGGGCCACCTATCCTTTCTGTCAGGGCGACGGGCTGCCCGCTCCCTGTTCTTGGATTCAGTAAGAAACATTATACCAGATAGTTTGCCGACTCTCAACACCTCTCGCCGTACCCTGCCATTTCTCTCCAAAGTATAAAAGAACCGGACGCTGACAGCGCCCGGTTCTTTTGGAGAAATGTAGAACTTTACAGGCCCTCTTCCACCACCTGGGCTTTGATCAGGTTGGTGGTGCCCGACTTGCCCAGAGGCACGCCGGCAGTGATGACCACAGTCTCGTCGGGCTTCACCACCCCTTCCTTCCGGGCCACGTCCACGGCCAGGGAGAACATCCGGTCGGTGGAGTCCACCTCGCCGCAAAGATAGGGATGGACGCCCCAGGAGATGGCCAGCTGGCGGCGGGTGGATTCGCTCTGGGTGAGGGAAATGATGTTGCAGCCGGGCCGGAAGCGGGAGATCACCTTGGCGGTGTAGCCGGACTTGGTGGGGGCCAGAATGGCGGTGGCCTTCAAGTCCATGGCGGTCAGGCAGCAGGTGTGGGTGATGGCGTCGCTGATGCCGCCGATCTCAGGCAGCAGGTTTCGCTCCCGGAACCGGCCCCAGTAGTCGATGGCCTCCTCGGCGGCGGTAACGGTAGCCACCATGGTCTCCAGAGCCTCGATGGGGTACTTGCCGGAGGCGGTCTCGCCGGAGAGCATGACGCAGGAGGTGCCGTCGAACACAGCGTTGGCCACGTCGGACACCTCAGCCCGGGTGGGCCGGGGGTTGCGGATCATGGAGTCCAGCATCTGGGTGGCGGTGATGACGGGCAGGCCCTTCTGGGTGGCGGCCTTGATCATCTGCTTCTGGAGGATGGGCACCTCATGGGCGGGGATCTCCACTCCCAGGTCGCCCCGGGCCACCATGATGCCGTCGGAGGCGGCAAGGATGGACTCGATGTTGTCCACGCCCTCCCGGTTCTCGATTTTGGCGATGATCTGGACCTTGTCGCCCCCCTCATGCTTATGGAGCTCGGCCCGGATATCCTCCACGTCGCTGGCCTTGCGGACAAAAGAGGCGGCAATAAAATCGAAGTCGTTTTCCACGGCGAACTTGATGTCGTCCCGGTCCTTGTCGGTGAGGGAGGGCAGATGGATATGCACGTCGGGGATGTTGATGGACTTGTTGCTGGACAGGGGGCCGCCGTTCTCCACCTCGCAGACAACGCTGGCGCCCTCGATGCGCTCCACCTTCAGCTCGATGAGGCCGTCGTCCACCAGGATGCGGCAGCCGGGTCCCACCTCATTATGCAGGTTCTGATAGGTCACCGACACCTGGGTGTGATCGCCGGGCACGTCGTCGGTGTGGAGCACAAAGGTCTGGCCCCGCTCCAGAGTCACCGGGCTGTTTTCAAAGGTCTTGACCCGGATCTCGGGGCCCTTGGTATCCAGAATGGTGGCCACCGGCGCGCCCAATCCGTCCCGGACCCGCTTCAGCTTGGTGAGCTGGGCCAGGTGGGACTCATGGGTGCCGTGAGAAAAGTTGAAGCGGGCGGCGTTCATGCCCTTGAGAATCAGCTTGCGCAGGGTCTCCTCGTCGTCCACCGCCGGACCGAGGGTGCAGATGATTTTCGTCTTTCTCATGTCCTACCTCCATAACAGACGTGGTTCCTGTAAGCCTTAACAGATCTGGGCATATTTTACCTGATTTCACCTGAAATGGAAAGATGGATTTTTTATCCTACCATGTGGAAATTTCCATGGTCCTTTACAGCGTCACGCCGTCTTTGAAAATGGCAATCCCCCGGCGGCCCGCCTCTTCGCTTTTGGTGGGGGCGCCCCCGGCCGTGCGGAGCACCAGATGGAACAGCCGCCGGGCCGCCTGCCCGATGGACTCCCCCTCCGCCACGGAACCGGCGTCAAAATCGATCCACCCAGGCTTGTGGGCGGCCAACGCCTTGTTGCTGGAAATCTTCAGGGTGGGGGCCGGCGCGCCGAAGGGGGTGCCCCGCCCGGTGGTGAAAAGGATCAGGTGGGCCCCCGCTGCGCTGAGGGCGGTGGTGGACACCAGGTCGTTGCCCGGGCCCCACAGCAGGTTCAGCCCAGGCCGGACCACCTGCCCGCCGTAGGGCACCACCCCCACGATGGGGGCTGTGCCCCCTTTCTGGACACAGCCGCAGGACTTGTCCTCCAGGGTGGTGATCCCCCCGGCCTTGTTGCCGGGGGAGGGATTTTCATAGACGTTCTCTCCGTGGGAGACAAAGTAGCCCCGGAAGCCCTGGAGCAGCTCCGCCGCCTGACGGAACACCTCCCCATCGGCGCAGCGGCCCAGCAGCAGCTCCTCGGCGCCGAACATTTCGGGCACCTCGGTCAGGATGGTACTGCCACCCCGGGCCACCAGCAGATCGCTGAACCGGCCCACCACCGGGTTGGCAGTGATGCCGGACAGGCCGTCGGAGCCGCCGCACTTGAGGCCCACTACCAGCTTGCTCACCGGCAGGGACTGCCGCTGGAACCGGGCTGCATAGGCGGCGCACTCCTTCAGCAGGGCCCGCCCCGCCGCCAGCTCGTCCTCCACCTGCTGGCACACCAGGAACTTCACCCGCTCCGAAGCCGGACCCAGGTCCTCCATCAGCTGGCTGCATTGCAGGTTCTCACACCCCAGTCCCACCACCAGCACCGCCGCCGCGTTGGGGTGGCGGGCCAGCCCCGCCAGGATGGCCCGGGTGTTGGCGTGGTCGGTCCCCGTCTGGCTGCACCCATAGGGGTGGGGAAAGGCGTAAAGCCCCTCCACGCTCCCCCCCACCAGGTCCTGGTTATCAGCCGCCAGCTGGTTGGCAATCTCGTTGACGCAGCCCACGGTGGGCAGTATCCAGATCTCGTTGCGGGTGGCCGCCCGGCCGTCGAGCCGCAGATAGCCCAGAAACTGCTCCGGCTCCTCCGGCTCCAGAGCCTTGACCGCCGGATGGTAGGAAAAGTCGGTACGGGCGGACAGATTGGTGGTCATGTTGTGGGTATGGACCCACCCGCCCGCCGGGACAGGGGCGGTGACCCGGCCAATGACGCAGCCGTATTTGTACACCATATCTCCCGGCTGCAGATCGGTGAGGGCCAGCTTATGGCCCTGGGGGATGGGCTCCGCCGCCGTCAGAGTCCGCCCTCCGGCGCTCACCTGCTCCCCCGCCTCCACCGGGGCCAGGGCCACCGCCACATTGTCCCCTGTATGAATCCGGATCAGCTTCATGGCCGCGCCTCCAGACAGGCGGCATAGGCGGCCAGCACCCCGTCGGCCCGGATTTTTTCCAGATCCGCCGTTACCGCCGCCGTCAGGCCGTCCACCGCCGTCAGGTCCATGCCCCACATCTGCTCGTGGCTCAGGATGGCCCGCACCAGTTCCCCGGCGCTGTCTCCCCGGTGGGCCCAGCAGAACTCCAGCACCCACCGGTCATCGGACACGGTATAGGCCGTGCCGTCGCTCCGGCGGCAGACCAGCCCCTGATCGGTCAGTTCCTCCATGTGCCCGCAGTAGAATTGAATGGCCGCCGCCAGACTCATGGTGAGGCAGGGGGGCAGCTGTCCCGTCTGCCCCTGGTAGGCCAGCAGGCTGGGCAGGTTCCGCGCCCGCCACTTGGACACGGTGTTGAGGCAGATACTCAGCAGGGCGTGGTTCACAAAGGGGTTGTCGAACCGGTCTTCCACCGCCCGGGCAAACTGCTCCAGCTCGGCCCGGTCCAGTTCCAGGGTGGGGATGATCTCCCGGTAGAGCATTTGCTCCAGAAAGCCCCGCACCACCGGGTGGGCCATACAGTCCCGGACGATATCGAAGCCAGCCAGGTAGGCCCCCGGTACAAAACCAGTGTGGCCGCCGTTGAGTATCCGCACCTTCCGGTGCTTATAGGGGGTCACGTCGGGCACCACCGGGCAGTTGAGTCCGGCGGCGCGGAAGGGCAGCTTGTCCGCCAGCCACTCCGGTCCCTGGATGACCCAGACGCCGAACACCTCCCCCACGTCCAGCAGGGGATCGGCATAGCCCAGCTCCGCCTCCAGCTCAGCCTGCTCCGCCCGGTCCCGGATACGGCCGGGCACGATGCGGTCCACCAGGGTGGAGCAGAAGGTACACCCCTCCAGCCAGCCCAGGAAGGCCGCCTCCAGCCCCCACTGGGCGGCGTGGCGCTCCACACAGTCCCGCAGTATGGCTCCATTGTTGTCAATGAGCTCGCAGGACAGGATCACAAGACCCGGCTGCCCCGCCTGCCAGCGGCGGTACAGCACCTGGGTCAGCTTGGCGGGAAAGGAGGCGGGAGGCTGATCCTCCAGCTTGCAGGCGGGGTCGTAGACGATGCCTGCCTCGGTGGTGTTGGAGACAATGTACTCCAGCTCCGGGGAGACAGCCACCTCCAGCATGGCCTGGTAATCCTCTCCCTCATAGGGATTGAGGCAGCGGCTCACCGCCGAGATCACCCGCCGCCGGTCCACGCTTTGGCCGTCCTCACGACCCCGCAGGCACAAGGTATACAGTCCCTGCTGGGCGTTGATCTCCTTTGCCAGGCCCTGGGGAATGGGCTGGACCAGCACACACTTGCCGTTCCATCCCACCCGCTCATTGGCCAGGTCGAACCAGCAGTCCGCGAAGGCCCGCAGGAAGTTGCCCTCGCCGAACTGGAGCACCTTTTCCGGCCCCTCCTCCAGCACATAGCCGGTGTAGCCGCTCTCCTTCAACACCTGATAATTTAATGTTTTCATCCCGACCCTCCTTTGAAACAGACAGCTGGACCAAATGATCCAGCTGTCCATGTTTGTTCTGTTATCGCTGTACCCGGCCGGAGCCGTCGCCGCCGGCCAGCTTTTCCACCTCGGCCACGGTGACCCGGTTGTAGTCCCCCTCCACCGAGTGTTTCAGAGCGGAGGCCGCCACGGCGAACTCGATGGTCTCCTGCGCGGACTTGCCGGACAGCAGGGCGTAGATCAGCCCGCCGCCGAAGGAGTCGCCGCCGCCAACCCGGTCCACAATGTGCAGATGGTACTCCTTGGAGAAGCAGCACTCCTTGCCGTCGTACAGCATCCCGGCCCAGTCGTTGTCGCTGGCGGAGATAGAGGTGCGCAGGGTGATGGCTACCTTTTCAAAGCCGAACTTGTCCATCAGCTGTCTGGCCACGCTCTCATAGCCCGCCTTGTTCAGCTTGCCGCCATAGATATCGCTGCCCTCGGCCTCGATGCCGAACACGTCTTTGGCGTCCTCCTCGTTGGAGATACACACGTCCACATACCGGCACAGGTCGGTCATGGCCGCCCGGGCCTGGGCCCGTGTCCACAGCTTACCCCGGTAGTTCAGGTCGCAGGAGATCTTGACTCCATGGGCCTTGGCGGCCTCGCAGGCCTGCTTGCAGATCTCCGTCACATTGGGGCCCAGGGCGGGAGTGATGCCGGTAAAATGGAACCAGTCGGCCCCCTCAAAGATGGCGTCCCAGTCAAAGTCGGAGGTTGTGGCCTCGGCAATGGCGGAGTGGGCCCGGTCGTAGATGCACACGCTTCCCCGCTGGGAGGCTCCCTTCTCCAGGTAGTAGATACCCACCCGGTCGCCTCCCCGGACGATCTTGGAGGTATCCACCCCAAAATACCGCAGGGAGTCCACGGCGGCCTGACCAATGGCGTGGGCGGGCAGCTTGGTGACGTACACACTATCCAGGCCGTAGTTGGCCAGGGAGACCGCCACGTTGGCCTCGCCGCCGCCAAAGGTGGCCTGCATCTGATCGTTCTGGAAGAAGCGGTAGTAGCCGTTGGGGGCCAGGCGGAGCATCAGCTCGCCGAATGTAACAACTTTAGCCATTTCGTACCTCCTTGACGATGGCCACCGACTGCTTGCACAGTTCGATGATCTCGTCCCACTTATGATTGTCAATGAGATCGGCGGTGACCATGCAGGAGCCGCCGCAGGCGCACACCACCGGACTGGACAGGTACTCCTTCAGGTTTTTCAGGGAGATGCCGCCGGTGGGCATGATCTTGAACATGGGGAAGGGGGCGCTCATGGCCTTGATCTTGCTGAGGCCGCCGGACTGCTCCGCGGGGAAAAACTTCAGCACCTCCAGCCCCAGCTTGTGGGCGGTGTGGTAGTCGGTGGGGGTGGTGCAGCCGGGGAATACAGGCACGCCCTTGCTCTGGCAGTAGGTGACAATGTCCGGGTCCAGGCCGGGGGTGACGATGAATTTGGCCCCGGCCTCCAGGGCCTGGTCCACCTGGTCGGTGGTAAGGACGGTACCCGCCCCCACCAGCATCTCCGGGCAGGCTTCGGTCATAAGGCGGATGGCCTGGGCGGCTCCGGCGGCCCGGAAGGTGACCTCCGCCACCGGCACCCCGCCGTCGCACAGAGCCCGGGCCAGAGGAGCGGCGTCCTCCTGGGGATGGTTGAGTTTGATGACCGGCACCACGCCGATCTCAGAAATACGCTTGGAAATGGCGTCCATAGTTATGCCTCCTGTTTTTTCACAAAGAAGGGGCGCGTCCGGCACGCGGCTTTCACCCCGGCCGGACGCGCCGCGCACTGTTATCTGTGGTCTTTTTCGATGGCCTCCCACAGGCCGTTGAGGTAAGAAGCGCCCAGGGCCCGGTCAAACAGACCGTAGCCCGCCCTTCCCTTCTCGTCCCAGATCATCCGGCCGTGGTCGGGGCGGATATAGAAATCCATCCCCACGTCGTAGTAGGCCTTCATGATCTCGTATAGGTCCAGGCTGCCGTCGGCGGAGAAGTGAGCCGCCTCCTCAAACTGGCCGGGGCCGGTAAACTTGATGTTGCGGACGTGGGCGAAGGGGATACGGCCCTGACCTCCGAATTCCCGCACCAGGGCAGGGATATCGTTGTTGGGATTGGATCCCAGGGACCCGGAACACAGAGTCAGGCAGTTATAAGGGCTGTCTACCAGGTCCAGGATCTGACGGATATCCTCCGCGCTGGTATAGATCCGGGGCAGTCCAAAGATGTCCCAGGGCGGATCGTCGGGGTGGATGGCCATTTTCACGTCGTACTGCTCGCAGACGGGAATGATGGCTTTCAGGAAATAGGCCAGATTGTTGCGCAGGTCCTGGTGGGACACGCTGGCGTACTGGGCGAAGAGGGATTTGATCTCCGCCATGCGCTCAGGCTCCCAGCCTGCCATCTCAAACTCCCCCGCTCCCTGCTGAATCTGGTCGGCAAAGGCCTGGGGATCGGTGATACGGTCGATGACCGCCTGGTCATAGGCCAGTACAGTGGCCCCGTCGGGCCGGGGCTTGAACAGGTCGCTGCGGGTCCAGTCGAACACGGGCATAAAGTTATAGCAGATCACCTTGACCCCCGCCCTGCCCAGACGGCGGATGGTCTCCTGATAGGCCTCGATGTACTGGTCCCGGCTGGGCAGGCCCAGCTTGATGTCCTCGTGGATATTGACGCTCTCGATGACCTCCATCTCCAGGCCGGCGTCGTTGATCTCCTGTTTCAGGGCCTGGATACGCTCCTCCGGCCAGAGGGCGCCCGCGGGCATATCCATCAGGGAGGTGACCACACCGCTCATATTGGGGATCTGCTTGATGTAGCGCAGCGGGATAGGATCCATCTGGCTCCCATACCAGCGAAACGTCATCTTCATGACTATCTCTCTCCTTGTGCTCCGTCAGAGCGATAAATAATGCCGCAGGGCGGCACGCACCGCGCCCGGTCCGGCCAGCATGGCCCGGAAGGCCTCCTCCGCCTTCCGGCCCAGGTCGGACTGGTACAGGTCCACGCCGAAAATGGCGGCGTTGGACAGGATGGGTTTAAGCTGATCGGTACAGGACTCCGGTTGGCCCAGGGTGATCCCGGTCAGATAGGATTGCAGCTGAGCCGCCAGAGGATCGGGGCTCACCGGCATCTCCCTGCCCTGGTCGTCCAGGCCCAGCAGGTACCGGCACCAGCCGGCAAACACCAATGGAATGTACACCAGACCGGACAGGTCCAGGTCGGGGCGCTTCTCATACCGCTGCAGGGTGCCGCCGTAGCGGACGGGGATCTTCTGGGAACAGTCGGCGGCAATGCGCTGGGGGGTATCGGGGATGGCAGGGTTGGGGAAGCGCTTGTTCAGCACCTCGTCGATGAAGGCCCGGGGGCTGAGGATACCCGGGTCCTCCACCACCGGCAGGCTCTCGGCGGCGATGTGCTCCACCAGGGCCTTCAGATCGGCGTCCCCCATCTCGGCGGCGATGGAGGTGTATCCCAGCAGGCATCCGAACACCGCCAGGGCGGTATGGAGGGGATTGAGGCAGGTACCCACCTTCATCTTCTCCGCCTTCTCCACGGTGGTCCGGTCGGTGAGGTACACCCCCGCCCGCTCCAGGGCGGGCCGTCCATTGGGGAAGGCATCCTCCAGCACCAGATACTCGGTGACCTCCGCGTTGACGAAGGGAGCAATGAGGGTGCCGGTGTTGGTTTTGCTGATGGTCATATCCGCCAGGCCCAGCCTCTCCAGCTCCTGCTGGACCTGCTGGGAGGGATGGGGGGTGATCTTGTCGATCATGGACCAGGGGAAGGTCACCTTGCTGCGGTCGTCCAGCCAGGTCAGGAAGTCTCGGGGCACCAGCCCCCGCTCCTGCCAGCCGGCGGCGATGCGCTCCACCGCGTCCTGGAGCTTTTGGCCGTTCTGGGCGCAGTTGTCCATGCTCACCATGGCGATGGGAGCGCCCCCCGCCTGGAACCGGCGGTAGAGCAGGGCGGCGGCGATGGACATGGTATGTCGGGGACAGTCGGGCCCGCTCTCCAGGTCCCGCTCCACCACCGGCTGCAGCTCGCCCTTCAGTCCGGTGAGGGCATAGCCCTTCTCGGTGATGGTAAAGCTGGCCATTTGCAGGGTGGGCGACTGGAATACCTTCACCAGCCTGTCCCAGTCGGGACCCTGGCAGTCGGCCTTCAGGCCGCCGGCCACGCTGCCGATCACCTCCATCTGATTGGGGCGGTCGGCCGCCATGCGGACCAGCAGGCTCAGGCTGTCGTAAGGGGTATAGACGTTGTCAATGATCTGAAAATCGAAGGACTCGGCGGCAATGATACCGGTACTGGCTCCGCCGGTATTCAAAAGGGTCTGCTGGGCGGCGGCCAGGAAGCCCCGGAAGATGTTGCCCGCGCCAAAATGGACCCAGGCAGGGTTCTCCCAGGTGCGCTTACGCACCGTCTGTACATGGTACCGGGGAAGGGCGATGCCCGCCGCCTCCCAGGCCGCGGTATCCCGCAGTCCCTGTGTATTCAAATGTAACATGAGCGATTGCCTCTCTTATTCAGGCTCTGGAATCAACCAGATGTTTGCCCAGCTTCTTCTCCAGCATACCCTGCAGCTGTGTCAGGACGGTGCTGAAGATCAGGTAGACCACGCCGGCCTCCACATAAAGCAGCAGGGGCTCAAAGGCTGTGGCGTTGATGGTCTTGGCCGTCATCATGATCTCGGCCACGGTGATGGTGGACACCAGGGAGGTATCCTTCAGCAGGCTGATGAAGGAGTTGCCCAGAGAGGGCACCGCCACCAGAGCGGCCTGAGGAATGATGACCTTCCGCATGGTCTGCATTTTGTTCAGGCCCAGGGCCCGGCAGGCCTCAAACTGTCCCTTGGGGATGGAACCCAGGGCAGCGCGGATGACTTCGGAGTTGTAGGCGCCCTGGCTGATGGTCAGGGCCAGGATGGCCGAAGGAATGGGGGCCAGTACGACGCCCAGCGCCGACAGGCCGAAAAAGATCACATAGATCTGGGTCAGCAGAGGAGTGCCGCGGATGACCCAGACGACGAACCAGGCAATACCCTTGAAGGGCTTGAAGTTGGACATCCGCATGAGGGCCAGCGCAAAAGCCAATACCAGGCCCAGGGCAAAGGATACCAACATCAGCGGCACGGAAATTGTAAGTCCTGCTTTGAACATGGGCCAGAAGGAACTGATAAACAGATCAAATAGCTTCATCGCAGCCCGCCTCCTTTTCTAACTCAGCCGGGGCGCCGCCTCCGGGCGACGCCCCGGCTTCCGGTGTCGATTACTGATAAATGCTGGTGCTGTCAGCCACGGCCTGACCAAAGTACTCCACAGTCAGGTCGTACAGGGTGCCGTCGTCGATCATCTCCTGAAGGATCTCGGAAACCTTGTTGCACAGGTCCTGGTCCTCCTTGCGGCACATGGCAGAGGACTGGATCATATACTCCTCGCCCTCCTTGGGCTCGTAGGTGGCAACGATCTTCACGTTCACGTCGGGGCGGCTCTGCATATACTCGTCCACGGCGGCCACGTTGTTGATGTGGGCGTCGGCGCGGCCGGTGTTCAGCATCTCCATGGCGCCGGTCAGGTCGGTGTCGGCGGTGGTAGCGCCGTACTCAGTGGCGATCTGGCCAGCCACAGAGGAGGGAGAGTTGGCGCACAGCTTGCCCTCCAGGTCATCAAAGGAGGTGATCTCGGTGTTGTCGCCGTTGACCACCAGGCAGAAGGGGTTCTCAGCGTAGGCGATGGAGCAGGCATACTTCTCCTGACGCTCGGGCTTGGGGTTCACGCCGCAGATAACGATGTCCCAGCGGCCCGCATCCAGACCGGCCATAACGGGGTCCCAGCTGTCGGAGATCTGGAACTCAGCTTCCACGCCCATGCGGGAGGCCACTTCCTTGGCTACCTCAACCTCGAAGCCGGTGAGCTCGCCGGTGCCATCCTCGTTGTACACATAGGGGATCCAGTTGCCCTCGGCGCCGATGACCAGCTTGCCGGCGTCCAGGACGCGCTGCAGGGAGCCGTCGCCCTCGGTCTGAGCCGGGGTGGTCTCGCTCTGGGCGGGGGTAGTCTCATTCTGAGCGGGGGTGTTGGCGCTGCCGCCGTCGCCGCCGCAGGCGGCCAGGGAAAAGACCAGTGCAAGAGAGAGGACCGAGGGGATCAATCTTTTCAGCTTCATGATGTTCACCTTTCCTTACATTTGATTTTATTTACCGATGGGGCGCATCGGGAAATAACGCTCAGTCCTCCAGGAACCGCTCCAGCACCCGGAGGTTTTTCCGGTCTGCCTCGAAGGGGTCGGAGAAATAGTGCTCATCCGCCACCTCCTGCACCAGGTAGCCGGTATAATTCCATTGGTTCATAATTTGGATCTGTTGGGACAGAGAGGTGTTGCCGTCTCCCCAGATGTTGTGGAGCCAGGGGTCGCCGTCCAGGAAGTGCATATGGATCAGGTCCGGGCCGAAAGCCCCGAACCAGTCCTCCAGGCTCTCCCCCGCCGCCCCGGTGGCAATGTTGTCCACCATCATTTTCAGGCTGGGGTGATCCACCTCCCGGTACATCCGCGCCGCCCGGTCCAAGTTGTAGACCAGGTTGCTCTCATCGTCCCGCAGGGACTCCATCACCAGCTTCACCCCCAGGGGCTGGGCCACCCGGCACAGCCGGGACAGATGATCCCGGCACCGGTTCCACATGGTGTCCTGGTTCTCCCCCAGGTAACCCCAGCCGGAGTTGACCACCACCCGGTCGGCGCCCAGCTCGGCAGCCAGATGGATGGCGTTGGAGAAGTACTGGAAGGAGTATTCCAGCTGGTCCCTGTCCTGGGCGGCGTACTGGTACTGGTAGGCCATGCTGGGGGCGGTAATGGATACCACCTTCACACCGTGGTCCTTCAGCTTGCCTTTCAGCACCGATACGTCGTCATAGCCGGTATGATCCAGCCAGAAGTGGGAAGCCCCGCACCACAGCTCGATCTGCTGGAAGCCCAGCTTCTGCTGGCAGTCCAGGAAGTAGTCCAGAGAGAACCGGCGGTAGTGCTGGTTCATGTTCACCAGCTGGCCGCGTCGGATACCCTTCATGTCCTCCCCCCTGTTCTCAGCGCCGCCAGGGCCTGCCTCAGCGGATGGCCGGGCCGGTCCACATAGCGCTCGCCGGGCAGCAGCAGAGAGAGTTCTCCCCGGTAACCCGCCGCCTCCAGCTGTTCCAGATAGCGGTCCATGGGCAGGCATCCCTCTCCCCAGGCCCGCCAGCCGTGATAATTGCCGTCGCACAGCCGGACCAGGTGGGTGCAGGCCCCCAGCCGGGCAAACCAGCCGGGGATATCGTCTCCCCACACGCTCATGGCGTTGGTATCCAGGCAGACACCCAGCCAGGGGCTGTCCACCCGCCGGATCACGCCCATAAGTTCCTCCGCCGGACCCAGCACGGGGGACTGGGCGGCCAGAGGGGCGTCGGGGCCCAGCACCGGCATGAGCAACAGCTTCACGCCGACTGCCGCCGCCGTGGGACACAGCCTGTCCAGCTGCTCCGCCGCCTGGTCCAGCAGCCTGTCCCGTTCCAGGTCCCAGCAGGCCCCCTCCGCCCCCAGCACCACCCGGTCGGCCCCCAGGGAGGCCGCCAGCAGGATGCAGCGGCGGTAATAGTCCAGGGTGGCCTGCCGCTGCATCCCCGCCGGGGCGGTGATGGAATAGCGATAGGGCGGCGGAGTTACCACCGAGGCCCGCAGGCCCCGCGCCTCCAGCATCCGCCGGAGGGCGGCGGCGTCCCCCATCTCGGTATGGCTGCACCAGAAATGGGGCGCCTGGGGCACAAAGTCCAGGGCGGTCAGCTCCATGGCCGCCAGATCATCCAGGCAGGCCTCCAGGGGCACATGGCTGTAGGTGCTGTTGGAGCCCAGCAGCTCCCAATTCCGGGTCATCCTTACTTGATCTCGCCGGGATAGCCGTTCTCACACAGCTCGAACCATACATAGGCGAACTTCTCGCCCTCGGCGCACTCGCTGCCGTGGTGAGAGCCGTGGGGGGTGTAGGTCACGTCGCCGCCCACCACATGGATCTTCTCGTTCTCGGCGGTGTAGGTGAAGGAGGCGCCGGGCAGCATGATGTACCACTGCTCCAGCTCGTTGTGGATGTGCTGGCCGATGTAGTTGGGGCCGGTGCCGAAGTTGGCGCCCATGGACAGGCGGCCCAGGTTGCGGTGCTCAATGAGCATCATCTGCTGGATGTCGGCGCCGGTGAAGTCCTCCTTGTAATGCCAGGCCTGGGACACACCCCGGAACCGGGGCAGGGTCAGGTGGGACTCCTTCAGACAGGTCTTGTCGTAGTCGCTCAGCTCGGTGACGAAGTGGACGATCTCCATATTTTCCTTGGCGTCGGCGGCGCAGTGGAAGGTAAACTGCTCCTTGTCGAAGTCAGGCACAAACACGGAGACCTCGGTGATGTTGAACACCCGACGGGGGGTGACGATGTAGCCCTTGCCGGCGGTGATGAGAAACACCTGGTTGTGCTCCTGACGGGAGAAGATCTCCGGGGTCAGGTCGGCGCCGGGCTGGATGGAGATGCGCTCCACCGTCGCGTCATGGTAGGCGCCCTCCAGGATGGGCACCCGGGACACGCCGTCCACATAGGTGTGCTTGACCTCAGCGCCTCTCGAAATCTGAACCAGAGCCATGGTACATTCCCCTTTTCATAGAATTAAATGTAATTGCGTGAACCGCTCTCTTACTTGATCTCGCCGGGATAGCCGTCGATGCACATCTCGAACCAGATGTAGTCGCAGGTCTTGCCCTCCTCAACCTTGCTGCCGTGCCAGAAGCCGGTGGGGGTGAAGGACAGGTCGCCGCCGGTCATATGTACTTCCTCGCCGCCAGCGGTGTAGATGAACTCGGAGCCGGGCAGGGGGAAATACCACTGAGCCAGCTCGTTGTGGATGTGCTGGCCGATCTCGTTGGGACCCTTGCCCCGGACGCAGCCCATGGACAGACGGCCCAGGTTGCGGTGCTCCAGCAGCATGATGGAGGTGGTGATATCGTTGTCCTTGAAGTCCTCGTCGTAGGTCCAGCCCTGGGAGATGCCGCGGAACCGGGGCAGCACCATGCGGGACTCCACCAGACAGGTCTTGTCGTAGTCGCTCAGCTCGGTGATGATGTGCAGGTACTCCAGGGGCTGCTTGCTGTCGGCGGAGCAGGTGATGGTGAAGTGCTCGGTATCAAACTCGGGAACAAACACGCCGGGCTCCACGATGTTCCAGGCCTGACGGGGGGTGGTCACATAGCCCTTGCCCTTGGTGAAGATAAACAGCTGATTGTGTTCCTTCACGGAGTAGATATCGGGGGTCACGGAGCAGCCGGGCTGGAGGGCGCAGTGGGCGAAGTGGGCCTGATCGAACTCCCCTTCCAGCACCGGTACCCGGGCAAAGCCGTTGACGAAATCGTACTTCACGTCGCTGTAACGAGCTACCTTGATCTGAGACATGGTTCGTTTCCTCCTTAATATAATGAAGATCAGAGCATTTTGCTCAAGAACTCCTGAAGCCGCTTGTTCTTGGGGTGGCTGAAGAACTCCTGGGGTTCGCTGTCCTCCACGATGTAGCCGCCGTCGATGAAAATGACCCGGTCGGCAGCCTCCCGGGCAAAGCCCATCTCATGGGTGACCACCAGCATGGTCATGCCCTCCGCCGCCAGCTTCTTCATGACGTCCAGCACCTCGCCCACCATCTCGGGGTCCAGGGCGGAGGTGGGCTCGTCGAAGAGCATGACCTCCGGCTTCATGGCCAGGGCCCGGGCGATGGCGATGCGCTGCTGCTGACCGCCGGAGAGCTGGTTGGGATAGGCGTCCTTCTTGTCCTCCAGACCCACCGTCTTGAGCAGGGCCATGGCCTGCTCCCGGCTGGTCTGCTTGTCCTGGCCCTTGACCATGGTGGGGGCCAGCATGATGTTGTCCAGCACCGTCAGATGGGGAAACAGATTGAACTGCTGGAACACCATACCCATGCCGAGCAGGACCTTGGTGGCCGTTTTGGCGTCGGCGCTGACCAGATCAACGTCATGGTAGAGGATCTGTCCGCCGGAGGGCTTCTCCAGCAGGTTGAGGCAGCGCAGGAAGGTGGACTTGCCGCAGCCGGAGGGCCCTACGATGGCCACCACCTCGCCGGGCTGGATCTCAATGTCGATGCCCTTAAGCACCTCATGGTTTTTGAAACTCTTCTTCAACCCCTTGACGTTGATCATACTCATAGCTTCTCCGCCCCCCGTAAATGATACTGTTCCAAGCCAAAGTAACGAATGCTGTTGCGGTAACAGATGTCGGCCGTCATGCCCTCCAGCGCCGCCCGGTCGTCGGGCAGCTGTCCGCTTTCCACCCAGCCGCCCAGCAGCTCACACAGGATGCGCCGGAAATATTCATGCCGGGTATAGGAGAGGAAGCTGCGGGAATCGGTGAGCATCCCCACAAAGTTCCCCAGCAGGCCGTTGGCCGCCAGGGCCTTCATCTGGGCCTCCATACCGCCCTTGTTGTCGTTGAACCACCAGGCCGCGCCGTGCTGCAGCTTGCCCGCCACCCCCGGTCCCTGGAAGCAGCCCATCAGGGTGATGAGCCCCGCGTTGTCGTTGGGGTCCAGGGAGTAGAGGATGGTCCTGGGCAGGGCCCCCTCCTCCTCCAGGGTGCTGAGGAAGGCGGCCAGGTCGGGCAGGTTCACCCCCGGCCCGATGCTGTCGTAGCCGGTATCGGGGCCCAGCAGCCGGTACATCCTGGCGTTGTTGTTGCGCTGGGCGGCGAAGTGAAGCTGCATGGCCCACGCCCGTTTGGCGTAGCCCCGGCCAAAGAAGAGGAGCAGGGCCGTCTTGTACTTCCACTTCTCCTCCCCGGTCACCTCTTCCCCGGCCAGCCGCCGTTTCAGGATGGCGTCCAGCTCTTCCCTGCCGGCGCTCCGGTAACAGATGTTGTCCAGTCCGTGATCGGCCACCCGGCAGCCGCTGGCGTGGAAGAAATCCATCCGGTTTTCCAGCGCCCCCAGCAGGCTGTCCCAGCTGTCGATCTTCACGCCGGCCGCCTGGCCCAGCCGCTCCAGGTAGGCGGCAAACTCCGGCTTCTCCAGGTTCACCGCCTGGTCGGGCCGGAAGGCGGGCAGCACGCGGGTCTCCAGGGTGGGATCGGCAGCCATTTTGGCGTGCCACTCCAGGCTGTCCGCCGGGTCGTCGGTGGTACACAGCAGCGTCACGTTGGACTGCTTCAAAATATCCCGGACGGACATCCCATCGCCGATGACCTTGCCGCAGTGGTCCCAGACCTCTCTGGCGTTGGCGCCGGTCAGATGGACGTCATAATGGAAGTAGCGGCGCAGCTCCAGGTGGCTCCAGTGATAAAGAGGGTTGCCCGGGGCCCGCTCCAGAGCGTTGGCCCAGGTCTGGAACTTCTCAAAGGGCTCGGCGTCGCCGGTCACCAGACGTTCCTCCGCCCCGTTGGCCCGCATCAACCGCCATTTGTAGTGGTCCCCCTCCAGCCAAAGCTGGGTGAGATTGTGAAAGACCCGGTTCTCGGCGATCTCCCGGGGACTGACGTGACAATGGTAATCCAGGATGGGCATCCGCTCCGCCACTGTGTGGTACAGCGTCCTGGCCGTTTCGGTGGTCAGCAGAAAATCTTCGTCCAAAAAGGGCTTGGTCCCGCTCATATGGTTCCCTCCCATGCGTCCGGTACGGGCTGATATCCAGCTGATATATTGCTGATATATTTTATAGTTTGAAGATATCACAGTTTATTCGACCTGTCAACCCATAAACCGACGATTCTGCCAAAGAAATTCATTTTCATTTTCCCCTTCTTGTGATAATCCGACAACAATCCATTCTGGAAATGGTGCTAAAAACCTTTGCCTATGCCAAAATGTCGCCATTCTTTTTCTCAAAATATTGTAGCTTTTTTCCTTTTTCGCCATTTCCCCACCTACTTGACGGACCCTTCCAAGGCTGGTATACTGCAAGCGGATGATATATTACATGAATGTACAGTTGATATATCAGGCACACAATTTTGATATGTCGCTGCGGAAGGAAGTTGCCTATGGCACCCATCAATACCAAACGGGAGACCAGTTTATCCAAACAGGCGTACGATCAGATTAAGACCATGATCCTGCAAAAGGAATTGGCGCCCGGCCAGTTCGTCAATGAGTCTCAGCTCCAGGAATCCCTGGGCCTGGGCCGGACGCCGGTGCGTGAGGCCGTTCTGGCCCTGGCCCAGGACAATCTGGTGCAGATCCATCCCCGCAAAGGCATCGAGATCACCCGCCCCACCCCCAAGAGCATCCATGATATCTTTGAGATCCGCTCCCTGCTGGAGCCCATGATCCTCCGCCAGTGCTTCTATCAGGTGGACCTCCAGTGGGCCACCGATATGCGGGCCCTGCTGCTGGAGCACCAGGACGACGAGGCGGGCCGGGCCGGACAGACCGCCTCCCCCCTCATTGACCTGGACAACAAGTTCCACCTGGAGCTGGTGGACACCCTGCACAATCAGTACGCCTCCCAGCTGATGCGCAGCCTGGTGGACTATCTGAACCTGATCCGCATCACCGCCTGGCGGCCGCTGCGCTATCAGGTGAGTAACCAGGAACACATCGCCATTCTGGACGCCATCCTCCAGCAGCAGCAGGAGACCGCCTGCCAGCTGCTCACCGAGCACATCCAGCTCTCCTATCAGGAGGCCATCAACACCATGATGCACTCCTCCCTCTGACGCAAAAAAGCCGCGCCGGCTTCCCCGATGGAAGCCGGCGCGGCTTTTTTGTTACTCTTATTCGTTTTCTTCTTCCTCGTCCTCATCCGGCTGCTGCTCCTGAATATAGGGGCGGAAAATCCGCTCCAGCAGGAAGGCGTGCAGGCAGGTCACGACGGTGGGCAGCAGCATGACCAGAATGGGCACATTGGAGCACAAGATGAGGGCGCCAAAGGCGATGATCGCCATAAGCACGGTGCTTGGCAGATGGGCAATGGCCAGCTTGCCGCAGTTGGCCAGCAGGCCGCTGACCTGAAAGGTGAACCGTGAGAGCACCGGAAAGAGGTAGCAGAGAAAGCCGATGGGCAGCAGCAGAAAGACCCGGTAGGCAAAAAACAGCGTGTAGCCCACATCGTCCGTCAGGGCCATCTGATAGAGCACCTCGTGGAGGATGACCAGCACCGCCACCAGCGGGACCACCACCAGACTGGTCAGGGCGCCCACCTTGAAATTTTGCTTAAAGGTGCGGAAAAATAGGGCCCAGCTGTTGCGCTCATCGCCCAAAATACAGCGCACCACCGTGTTGTAGAGGGCGGTGGTGGCCGACCCCAGGGTCACCAGGGGAATGGAACACACCAGCCAAAACACGCTCAAAATCAGCAGATCGGCGATCTTTTCCGTCAGGCGGTAGATGCCGTGCTCCGGGTTGAAGATTCCCATGGCCATGCCTCCCTGTAACAGTGGATACCTGATTCTACTCTATTTTTCAAAAAGATGCAATTCCCAGCTTATGTTATCCGTCAATGTGGATGGGCACTCCGTTGACCTCCACTTCCCCTTCCGCCGGAATGAGGATGTACTTTTTCCCGTCGATGGAGCGGGTCTCCACCAGGGCGCTGTACTCCGGGGACACCTTGATGGTCACATCGGGCATGGAGACCTGGACCTGCTTGGCGTCCACCAGATTTTTGGGACTGAGCCGGGTTTCCGCCCCGAAGCTGTCGTCGTAGCGGCTGTCAAAGGCGTTCACATGGCTCTCGGACACGCCGCAGGACAGCAGCACGCACTTTACCGCCCCCTTGGACACCATCAGCGGCTCCTCTTCCTTGTTCTCCTTGTGCTCCTCCACCAGCTCCCGGAGCTGGTCGTGGACCGCCTGCACCACATCGTAGCTGCACTCCTCCCCCAGGGTCTCCCCCAGAATGTTCTGAAAGGTCTCCTTCTGAGCCTGGGCAGGCATGGGGATGGGGGAGGCAAAGACCGCCTGGGCGAAATCCTCGTGGTTCTCCCCCACGTCTCTGTTGTAGTACAGCGCGTCATAGAGGTTGGTGGTGCGGTCGTCAAAGGCGGGGAACAGGAAGCCCACCTCCGGCGGGGACACCAGCCAGTCGGCCTGGCGGTTATAGAAGCGGCTCTCCCGGGCCTGGAAGCTGAGGGCGGGTTTGGTCTGCTTCACCGGGCAGACGCTGCACAGAATGTAGGAATAGACCTCCTCGGAGGCGTCCTTCTGGGTCTCGCCGTCCTTGGCCCGGTAGGGCACGTCATACCGGTCGTGGGCCAGCAGGATCAGATAGCCGCCCTCCAGGTCCAGGCTATCGATGGCCTTCTGGAAGAAGGCCTGTACCGCCTCCTCATCCCCCAGGCCGGAATCCCGCAGGGTCATGAGCAGCTTGTGCTCCTCCCCCTCCGCCACCTGCTTGGTGGCAAAGCTGATGTCCACCAGATTGCGGTCGATGCCGCCGGAGAGGGTACGCCGCAGGATGGCCAGCAGCTTCTCGCTCTCCTCCTCGCTCATCAGGGCCAGGGACTGGTCGAACTGGGAGACGATCTCCTTCTTCTCATTGACGTAGCAGCCCCGCACATGGGTGATGGCGCTCTTGTCCGCCTTGAACCGGCGGCGCAGTTCCCCTACTTCCTTTTCGTTCATGGTCCTGATCCTCCATTTCCGGGATAATAGCGGCCCCCCTTGTTTCGGGCCATATCAATATTTTTCATTTCGTGTGGCATCCAAAACCGGCCCTTTGGGCCGCCGGCGCTTTTGCGCCGTACGAGCGTTTTGGGCTATCGCCCAAAACCTCGGCGCAGGGGCAATTCACTTGCCCCGAGCATTTTTGATTACTTGGGGTATCCAAAAAAGAAGGACATCCGTAAAGGATGTCCTTCTTTTTTGGTGCGCGAGGCGGGACTTGAACCCGCACGTGCGTAATGCACACTAGAACCTGAATCTAGCGAGTCTGCCAATTCCACCACTCGCGCATATGGTGCGGATGACGGGACTCGAACCCGTACGGCCGTGGGCCACTAGCACCTCAAGCTAGCCAGTCTACCAGTTCCAGCACATCCGCAAAACACAGCCCCGTCAAAAGACTGCTCGGTTATTATAGCGCCCCGTCCAGGGTTTGTCAACCATTATTTTTTCTTTCCCGGGAAATTATCGGTTCTTCTCCCACTCCAGCAGGGCGGTGATCACATCGTTGTACACCCGCTCCGGCTCCTCCTTGAAGCCCCTGGCCAAGCGCCGGGCCTGCTCCCGGTTGCCGCAGAACAGCTCCAGGGTGAACAGATTGCCCTTGTCGTCGTCCAGCTCCATCTTCACCGTGCTGCCCCCCTCCGGCCGGTCCTCCACATGGGCGCGCACCTGGGCGTTGCGCCGGAGGATGCCGTTGATCCGGGCCAGATTGACCGCGCATTTCTGCTTGACGGTATAGGGCAGGCTGCTCTCGCAGGCCGCGCCGTTGGTGCGGCCCTTGTCGGTGATGGCGTACAGGTCTCCCTCCAGGGTCAGATGCCCGGTCTCCACCAGCTCGGATACCGCCTCGGCAAACTCGAAGTAGTCCACCCCGTCGTCGCACATGGTCAGGTCGGTGAGAGCGTGGAAGTCGATGGGAGACGCCACCCGGGCCATGATGTAGAGTACCAGGAACTTGATATCCAGTTTGTCGTGGATGAAACCGTGACGAGCCATGGAGTTCTCCTTTCTAAGGCGTTTGCCGCTTAACAACCATTATACCCAAGCCCGGGTAAAATCACAAGTGCAATTTCCAGGCCCCGGCCACCTTGACGCAGACCGGCCAAGCAGAGTATGATAAGGATACCACACCGCGGAGCCCAGGCCCCCACGGCGGGCGCCCGGAAAGAAAACGGAGGATACCGTCATGGGAAAAAAACTGCTGCCCCTGCTGCTTACGCTGCCCCTGCTGCTCTCCGCCTGCGGTGGGTCTCCGGAACCGGAGAACTCCCCCACACCGCCCGCCTCCTCTCCTCCCGTGGTGGAGAGTGCCACGCCCACCGAGACCCCCTATGACGGTCCCCTCAACCCCCTCACCGGCCTGCCCATGGGTGAGGAGTGGGTCAACCGCCGGCCGGTGGCCATCATGCTTAACAACCTGAAACAGGCCCTGCCCCAGCTGGGTCAGTCTCAGGCCGACATTATCTATGAGATCCCCGCCGAGGGTGGGATTACCCGGATGGTGGGGGTCTATCAGTCCCTGGACGGGGTAGGCACCATCGGCTCCATCCGCTCCGCCCGGCCCTACTACCTGGAGGTGGCCCTGGGTCACGACGCCGTGTTCCTCCACGCCGGCGGCAGCGAGGACGCCTACAGCAAGATCAGTTCCTGGGGCGTCACCGCCCTGGATGCGGTGCGTGGACCCTACCTGGGCAAGACGGAAAACAGCAACCTGATGTGGCGCGACCCGGTGCGTAAGCAGAGCTACAGCCTGGAGCACACGGTGGTCACCACCGGCCAGTCCATCATCGACCGGCTGCCCACCTACAACATCCGGCTGGACCATGAGGACGGCTACGTCTATGAAATGAACTTTGCCCAGGACGGCACTCCCGCCGACGGCGTGGACGCCACTCAGATCACCGTCCCCGTCTCCAGCTATAAGACCGGCCGCTTCGTCTACAATGAGGACACCGGCAAATACGGCGTGGAGGAGTACGGCGCGGCCTACATAGACGGCAACACCCAGCAGCAGGTGGAGGTCACCAACGTGGTCATCATCAAGACCGCCTGCCGCAACACCGGCGACTATCTGGGCCACATCACCGTGGATCTGTCCAGCGGCGGCAAGGGTTACTTTGCCTGCGGCGGCAAGATCACCGAGCTGACCTGGAGCAAGCAGGCCCCCTACGGCCAGTTCTACTATGAGGACGCCGACGGCAACCCCATCACCTTCGGGGTGGGCAACACCTATGTATGCGTTGTGCCTACCGACTGCGATGTAAGCTTCTCCTGAACATAGCAAGGACGCCGCGGCAACGTGCCGCGGCGTCCTTGTTACAGTTGGTCGGGATGGACCACAATATCCTCCGCCGGGACTTTCGCCCAGTCAAAGCCCTTGGTCAGCTCCGCCGGACTGACCGGCTCCGGTCTGTCCAGCTGTCCGGCCCAGAAGGCCAGCAGACCGGTCAGCTCCTCCGGGGTGAACCGCCGCCGCAGGGCCCCCATATCCAGGTCCCGCTCCCGCTTGGACAGCCGTCTGCCGTCGGGAGCCAGCAGCAGAGGCACATGGCAGAACTCCGGCGGGGTCAACCCCAGCAGCTCATAGAGGTAGATCTGCCGTGGGGTGGAATCCAGCAGATCCCGCCCCCGCACCACTTGATTGATCTCCATGGCCCCATCGTCGTACACCACCGCCAGCTGGTAGGCATACACCCCGTCGGACCGGCGGACAATGAAGTCTCCGCAGTCTTTGAGCAGGTTTTCCGTATAGGCTCCTTGCAGTTTATCTGTAAAGCTGATATCCCTGTCAGTTACTATCAAACGCCAGGCGGGACAACGCTTTTCACCCAATTCCGCCCGTTCACTTTCTGTCAAGTGTTTACACTTGCCAGTATAGATCACCTGTCCGTCGCTCCGGTGGGGGGCCGAGGCGGCCAAACGCTCTGCCCGGGTGCAGAAACAGGGATAGATCAGGCCCTGCTCTTCCAGTTTTCGGAAGGCAGCGGCATACAATTCCGTGCGGTCGCTCTGGGTATAGGGGCCGTGGGGGCCTCCCTTTTGATAGCCCTCGTCCCAGTCCAGACCCAGCCAGCGCAGATCGTCGGCCAGCTGATCGGCATATTCCGCCCGGCACCGGTCCGGGTCCAGGTCCTCCATCCGCAGCACCATGGTCCCCCCGGCACAGCGCACCGACAGCCAGGCCAGCAGCGCGGAAAACAGGTTGCCCAGGTGCATCCGTCCGCTGGGACTGGGGGCAAACCGCCCCCGCAGCTCTCTCATGCTCCTCTCCCCTTTCTTCTGTAGTGTACCACAGCCGGAGGTCCTTGACCATTGCAATCTGACAAAAAATATGGTATGCTGATGAAAATTAAGTGTGCTCCGAGCGGAACCGCCTAAGGGCCCGGCCTATGGCGTACCGCCAGGGTCGCTCTGGAAACGGCGCGGCCTTCCGTCTTTGAAAAGGAGTCTCTACCACAGGGGGATTGTATCCTTCTGTCCAGAGGTACCGGATCGGACGGTACCTCTTTTTCTTTACTAGGAGTCCTGCAAACAAAAGTCAATAGCTGAAATAAAAAAGTCCCGCAAAAATTGCGCGACTGAAAAAGGGCATGACAAAACAAGCTGGAGAAAGAGCTTCGCCAGCCGGGATAAAGCATCAATCTGATTT
>DWXO01000073.1 GCA_019119165.1 Candidatus Flavonifractor intestinigallinarum
AAAGAAAACCGTCAGGGTTGTCTTTCGTGTGCAATCAACTGACTTTTGAGCACTTTTTTGAAGTGCTCAAAAGTCCGGCAGCTTGTCGAAAATACTTTTTCGACAAGCTGACACGGTGAAAACCCGTTTCCAGGTTTTCACCGTGTTTTTTCATTTCTTTTGTTCAGCCGCAGAGATCAATAATGGCCTGGGCGAAGATCTTGGCGGCGGTGAGCTGGTCGGCAATGCAGGTGTGCTCGTCAGGGCCGTGCATATTGCCGTTGAAGCCGGGCATGGCGCAGCCAAAGGCCACGCCGCCGGGGATATCGTGGACGTAGGTGCCGCCGCCGATGGCAAGGCACTCCCCCTTCCGACCGCTGTACTGCTCGTAGCACTTGAGCAGGGTAGTGACCAGGGGGGTGTCGGCGGGGGTGTAGTGGGGGGCCTGCATCCCGCCTTCGGCGGCAAAGCCGAACTTGGCGAAGGCGGCCTCGGCCACAGCCTTGCAGTTGTCCTCGTCGGCGCACACCGGCACCCGGCTGTCAAACTGGCCGGACAGGCCGGTGTCGTTCAGCTCCAGCAGGGAGAAGGCCAGGGTCAGGGGGCCGGACATCTGGTCGGCCTGGGCAATGCCCAGAGCCTTGCCGGCGCTGTCCCCGTGGGGGAAGAGGGCGTTAAGGGCGTGGAGGGCGGCGGTGGAGCCCACCTTGGCCAGAGGCAGGGCGCACAGCAGATGGATCAGGCCGGTGATGGCGTTGACCCCCTCCTCCGGGGTGGAGGCGTGGGCCCCCTTGCCCTTGCACAGGATATGCAGGTCATCCCCCCGCTCGGTAAGCTCATAGGCGACGCCGGTCTCTGCGGCGGCCTTGTCGCAGTAGGGCCGGGCCGCTTGGGCGGACAGCCCCGCCACCACGCACTGGGCCTCGGGAGGCAGCACGTTGATGCGGAAGCCGCCGTGGAGCTTCTTCACCCGGGGGGTGGCGCTCTCCGCCGCCCAGGTCTTGGTGAATACCGGCTTGTAGCTGCCCTTCTCCAGGTTGATGACGGGGAACTCGCCGTCGGGGGAGAAGGTGCAGGGGGCATAGGGCTCCTTGCTGTAGTAGTAGGCGATATCCTCCGAGCCGCTCTCCTCGTCGGTGCCCATCAGCAGCCGGACATTCTTTTTCAGGGGCACGCCCAGGTCCTTGACGGCCTGCATGGCCAGCAGCACGGCGGCCACGGGGCCCTTGTCGTCGTCGGTGCCCCGGCCGTACAGCATCCCGTCCACCTCGACAGGCTCATAGGGCTCTGTCACCGTCCAGCCGGTGCCCTCCCCCACCACGTCCAGGTGGCACAGGATATGCAGCTGGGTCTCCTGGTCGTTGAAGTCCACGGCCCCCACATAGTTGTCGTAGTTCTTGGCGGCAAAGCCCAGCTCCTCCGCCAGTTTCAGGCCCTCCGCCAGGGCGGCGGCAGGACCGGGGCCGAAGGGCATCCCGGGCTGAGCCTCCTCCCGGACGCTGCGGATGCGCACCAGCCGGGAGATCATCTCCACCAGCTGCTGCCGGCGGGCCGGATCGTCAAAATAGGCGTTGATTTGATCCTGATACATGGAACTTATTCCTCCTTGGGTTCTTCTTCTCCTCCGGCGGCGCCGGTCAGCTCCCCCAGATACTTGTACACCGTGTACCGGGACACCTGGAGCCGCTTGGCCACAAAGGGCACCGACTTGCGGAAGGAAAAGGCATTTTTCTGGTCCAGCAGGGCAATGATCTTCATCCGGTCCCGTTTGGTCAGGGCGTTCACCGGCTTGCCCACCGCCGCCAGGCACTCCTCAAAGATCTGGGTCAGCTGGCCCTCCCCGCCGTGCCACATGGCGCTTTGCAGGTCGGCCTCGGCGCTCATCAGGTCCACCAGGATGCGGTTGGCGTACACCAGCGAGCTGTAGTCAAAGTTGATGCCCAGGGCCAGGTTGAAGTCCTCCCCGATGAGGTGGAAGGTGCTGCTCTTGATCTGCTGGCCCGAGGGGGTGGTGGCGTACAGGTTGACGAAATCGGTGACCAGGGCGTCCCGGTCCAGCTCCTTGGCGGTGCCCAGGATGTCCATGGTGGAGCCCACCGTCCGGCCGGACACATGGCCGTTATAGATGGATAAAATGGGGTGTCTGGGGTCCCCCATGTCGTGGACCAGCGTCTCACAGGTGGACCCGAACATCTCCGCGATCCCCCGGGCCGTCCGGTCCAGAAATTCAAAGGCTTCCTCCCGGTCCATGGATTCACTTCCTCTTTCTTTGGGATTCCAGTCCAGATTGTACCCTGAACGGCAGCAAAATGCAAGGGACCGGGGCCCGGCGGGCTACGCCTGGCGGTAGCTCTGGAACTTGCCCAGCACCGCCTCCAGCTCCTCCGGCGTCAGGTTGACGCCGCCCCCGGCCTGTCTGGTATAATAGTATACCTTGGCCAGAAACTCCAGCTGCTGGGCGGCGTCAAAGGCGAAGGACAGGCTGCCCCCCACCGCCAGCAGGCCGTGGTTGCCCAGCAGGCAGGCGTTGTACGCCTCCTTCATCCCCTCCCAGGCCGCCTCGGCCAGCTCCAGGGAGCCGAAGGGATAGTAGGGGATGCAGGGCACCCGCCGCCCGGCATAGGCCACCAGATAGTGGACCGGCTCAATGCTCCAGCGCAGGCAGGAGAGCACGGTGGCGAAGGTGGAGTGGGTGTGGACCACCCCGTTCACATCCTGCCGCCGCTGATAAAACAGCCGGTGGAGGTCCAGCTCGCTGGAGGGCTTGCGTGTTCCCTCCACCACCCTGCCCTCCAGATCGGCCACCACCACGTCCTCCGGGGTGGTGGCAAAATAGTCCATGCCCGAGGGGCTGATGGCCATGAGGCCGCTCTCCCGGTCAAAGACGCTGAGGTTGCCGAAGGTTCCGTCGGTAAGGCCGGTGGTCACCAGCTTTTTGCCGTACTCCACCACCAGCTCCCGCTGCTCCTGTAACAGCATAAACAAGACTTCCTTTCTCTATGCCCGTTTCCTCAAGCATACGGAAAACCGCCCCTCAAGTCAAGCCTTTGCATTGACAGCGGGGCCACCCGCGCATAAAATGGACACAGACAAGGAGGCACCCGACATGACAATGGAAACCCTGCGCTTCGCCCTGGGAGGCGTTGCCGCTTACCGCCATATCCTGGACACCCACGAGCTGGGTCTGGTCCGCACCCTGTTGGACAAGCTGGCCGGAGGGGACGCCGCCGGAGCGGCGGAGGCCTACGCCAACCTCTTCTATACCCTGCGGGAGGACCGGTATCCCGGCCTGGGAGACTGGCTGCACGACCAGCTGCGCTATACCGAGTCCCCCTACGCCCGGCTGGCCGAGGAGGGCGGGACCGACCCCGCCCTGGAGGAGGCCGCCCGCCGGGACGTGGCCATCTTCGCCCGGCTGTGCGAGCTGGACTGCGGACAGCTCATCTCCGCCATCGCCCAGCAGGCCGACCCCGCCCTGCTGCCGGTGCTGGAGGGCCTGCCCCGCTGGCCCGCCGGCTGTCCCTTTACCTTTGAGGAGCTGACCGGCTTCTACCGCACCCACGGCTCCGGCCTCTTCGCCCGCAGCCGGGCCTTCCTGTGGGAGGATGGGCAGCTCTTCCCGGTGGATCAGCCAGACTGCCCCGGCCCCGACGAAATGCTGGGCTACGAGCTCCAGCGGGATCAGGTCATCGCCAACACCCGGGCCATGCTGGAGGGCCACCAGGTCAACAACGTGCTCCTCTTCGGCGACAGCGGCACCGGCAAGTCGGCCACGGTGAAGAGCCTCCTCTCCCTGCCCGGCTTTGAGGACCTGCGGCTCATCGAAGTGCAGAAGGAGGGGCTGGCCGATCTGCCCCGGCTGATCCGCAAGCTGGGGGGCCGCCGCCTCAAGTTTATCCTGTTCATCGATGATCTGGCCTTCGACCAGGACGACACCACCTATTCTGTCATGAAAACCATCCTGGAGGGCGGACTGGAGCGCCGCCCCGCCAACGTGGCCATCTACGCCACCTCCAACCGCCGCCATCTGGTGCGGCAGACCTTCTCCGACCGGGCGGGGGACGAGGTGGACGCCAGCGAGACCATCCAGGAAAAGACCTCCCTGGCCGAGCGCTTTGGCCTGCGTATTCCCTATCTGGCCCTGAACAAGGCGGAATTCCTGGACCTGGTGGAAAAGATGGCCGCCCAGTCCGGCGTGACCATGGACCGTCAGGCCCTCCGCACCGGCGCCGATCAGTGGGAGATGAGACACCCCGGAAGGACCCCTAGAACCGCCAAGCAGTACATCGCCAGCCTCAGTCTGGCATGAACACAGTGCCCACATACAGAAAGGAGTATTGTTATGAAACGAAACCTGTTGAAAAAAGCCCTGGCCGGCCTGCTCTCCGCCGCGCTGCTGGCCCTGCCCACTCTGGCGGCGGAGCCCCAGCAGCTCAGCCCCTGGGCGGTGAGCGAACTGGCCGACAGCTATGCGCTCGGTCTGGTGGACGACAGCTACACCACCTACATCCAGAGCCCGGTGACCATGGAGCAGCTGGAGTCCATGACCAATATCGTGGCCGACAAGCTGGCCCTGCTGGAGCTGGAACCCCGGACGGCAGACGCCGTGGGTCTGGTGGTGGACACCACCCGGGGCGGCGTCATGAACGCCCTGTACCAGGAGGCAGCCGCTTATGACCTGCCCGGCGTGGAGGAGGGTCCGGAGGCCTTCCTTACTGGGCTGGGCGTGGTCCAGGGAGACGGCGCAAGCCTGGCGGCGGAGCGCACCTGCACCTATCAGGAGGCCATGGTCATGACCAACCGGCTGATCCTGGCCATCTATGACGGGCAGGACGCCGGCTCCAAGGGCCTGCTGTGGAAGGCCACCAACGGGGACAACACCCTGTACCTGCTGGGCACCATCCATCTGGACCGGGACAACGTCTATCCCCTCCACAAGTCCGTCCGGGACGCCATCCAGGCCTCCGAGGAGGTCATCTTTGAGCTGGATCTCAACGACCAGGAAGGCGCCGCTCTGCTCCAGAGTATGCAGACCTATCAGGACGGCACCACTCTGGCCGACCACATCAGCCCCGAGCTCTATCAGCGGGTACAGGCCGCCGCTGCCACTATAGGCAAGGACTCCAACGCCCTGGACGCCTATAAGCCCTGGGCCCTGGCCTCCCTCTTCTCCACCCTGGCCATGCAGGACGACTCCACCAGCAGCAACGCCATGGCCATCGACAGCTATGTGAACGCCGCGGCAGTCAATGCCGGCAAGACCATTGGCGCGGTGGAGACCTACGCCTTCCAGGGCGGCATCTTCGATGGGCTCTCCCCCGAGTATCAGGAGTCCTACCTGGATTCCACCCTGGCTGGTTTTGAGGCCACCCTGTCCGGCGCCGCCACTTCCCCCGAGATCGACGAGGCGCTCCAGGCACAGGAGGAGATGCTCTCCGCCATGTTCGCCGCCTGGAAGGACCGGGACCCGGAGGCTTTCTCCAAGGTCTATGACAAGGCCGCCATCATCAACAGCACCGACGAGCTCAACTCCAAGCTGTTCACCCAGCGGGACCCCGGCATGATCAAGGCCGCCGCCGAATATCTGGAGACCGAGGGCAGCCACACCTACTTTATGGCGGTGGGCACGGGCCACATGGTGGACCCCGGCGGAATTGTCAGCGGCCTGCGTGAGCTGGGCTACACTGTGGAGCTGCTGCCTTGAACCGTTCCACCCCCGAAAGGAGTACCACATGATCCTGAAAGGAACCTTTCTCCACACCCCCACATTGGGGGAACTGGAGGTGCGTGAAAACGCCTTCCTGGTCTCGGAGGGAGAGACCATCGTGGGCCTGTACGACACTCTGCCCCCGGAGTACGCCGGTCAGCCGGTGGAGGACTGGGGGGACGCCCTGATCGTCCCCGCCTTTACCGACCTGCACATCCACGCCCCTCAGATCATCAACCGGGGCATCGGCTACGACAAGGAGCTGCTGCCCTGGCTGGAGACCTATACCTTCCCGGCGGAGGCCCGCTTTGCCGACCCCGCCTTTGCCGACCGGGCGTGGAAGGCCTTCCTCAACCACCTGTGGGCGGTGGGCACCCTGCGGTTTGCCGCCTTTGCCACCATCCACAAGGAAGCCGCCTGGCGTCTTATGGAGCTGACCGAGGCCTCCGGCCTCCGGGGCCTCATCGGCAAGGTGAACATGGACCGCAACTCCCCCGACGACCTGCGGGAGGACACCGACGCCTCCCTGGCCGACACCGAGGAGCTGATCTGCCGCAGCCGGGAAGCGCTGCGCCGCACCGGCTTCATCCTCACCCCCCGGTTCGTCCCCTCCACCACAGCCAGGCTGATGGACGGTCTGGGTCAGCTGGGCGAGAAATATGATCTGCCTATCCAGTCCCACCTGTCGGAGAATCCCAGCGAGGTGGCCTGGGTGGCCCAGCTTCACCCGGATATCCCCACCTACACCCAGGTGTATGAGCACTTCGGCCTGCTGCGGCAGGACAAGACCATCATGGCCCACGCCATCCACCTGTCCGACGGTGAAAAGGCCCTGCTCCGGGACAAGGGGGTCATGCTGGCCCACTGCGCCCTGTCCAACACCAACCTGTCCAGCGGCATCATGCCCCTCCGGCAGGATCTGGAGCAGGGGCTGCGGTGCTGCGTGGCCAGCGATGTGGCCGGAGGCCACACCGCCAACCTGAGCCGCAGCATCACCGCCACGGTGCAGGCCTCCAAGCTGAACTGGCTGAACCACCCCGACCAGGCCCCCCTCTCCCTGACAGAGGCCTTCTACCTGGCCACCCGTGGGGCGGGTTCCTTCCTGGGCCAGGTGGGGGCCTTCCTGCCCGGCTTCGCCATGGACGCCCTGGTGCTCCGCCCGTCCGCCCTGGATGCTTTGGTGGAGCGCACTCCCTTCGAGCGGCTGGAGCAGTTCCTCTATGACGGGGACGACCGGAACATCGCCGCCCGCTACTGTGCCGGGGCGCTCATTCCCCAGCCCTTCCCCCAGCTTTAAATGGAAAGGGGCCTGCCGCCGCAGGCCCCTTTTTTCATAAAAAATCGGTTCTGACTGTAACCTTTTCCCCTCCCAACTCGCTGACAGGGGTGAAAGGCCTTTTCACCCGCCCACAGGAGAGGAGTGAGCACCGTGGAGGACGCCCAGATCGTAACGTTATTTCTGTCCCGGGACGAGGGAGGTATCCAGGCGGCGTCGGACAAATACGGCAGCCGTCTGCGGCAGCTGGGCTTCCGGCTGCTGCCCGACCGGCTGACGGTGGAGGAGTGCGAAAACGACGCCTATCTGCTGGCCTGGGACTCCATCCCACCCCACCAGCCCAGGGACTACCTCTTCCCCTTCCTGGCCCGGCTCATGCGCCACACGGTGCTGGACCGCTGCCGGGCCCTCACCCGCCGGCGGCAGATCGCCCGGCTCACCGCCCTCACCCGGGAGCTGGAGGACTGCCTCCCCGGCCCCGACCACACCCAGGAGCTGGTGGACGCGCTGGCCCTGGGGGAGAGCCTGAACGCCTTTCTCAAGGCCCTGCCCGAGGAGGCCCGGAACCTCTTCCTGCGGCGGTACTGGTTCTTCGACCCCATCGCCGCCATTGCCCGGCGGTACGGGCTTACCCAGAGCAAGGTCAAAACCACCCTGTTCCGCACCCGGCAGGGGCTGCGGGACCACCTGACCAAGGAGGGATTTACGGTATGAAAGCGGACGATCTGTTGGACGGCCTGGAGCACATTGACCCCCAGCTGGTACACCAGGCGGACAAACCGCCTCAAAAAACACCCCACCGCCGCCCCCTGTGGATGGGGCTTACCGCCGTGGCGGCGGCCGCCGCCATCGTCATCGGCATCGTGCTGTGGCCGGGAGGGGGGCCCCTGACGGGCCAGGCCTCCGCTTTGGCGGTGGCAGAGTATCCGGAAATGGCCCCCTACCCCAACGAGATGGACTATCTTAACTCCGACGGCACCCTGGATTTTGACCGCTGGAGCGCCGACCACGACGCCTGGCGGGCCAGCCAAAAGGCCCAGCTGAACCAGCCTGAGGGCTATGACAGCGGCCTGGAGGGATACTATACCGCTGCCCTGCGGCAGTTCCTGGGGGACGGCGGGACGGAAAACAAGGTCTGTTCCCCCCTGAACATCTACTTTGCTCTTGGAATGCTGGCCGAGCTCACCGGCGGCAGCAGCCGCCAGCAGATCCTGGACCTGTTGGGCCACGACACCATCGACACCTTGCGCGCCCAGGCCAAGGCCCTGTGGAACGCCAACTATAACGACGACGGGATGCTGACCAGCGTGCTGGCCTCCTCCCTGTGGCTCAATGAGGATATAACCTTCGTCCAGTCCACCCTGGACACCCTGGCGGATACCTACTACGCCTCCTCCTACCAGGGAGAGATGGGTTCCGCCCAGCTGGACCAGGCCCTGCGCGCCTGGCTCAACGACCAGACCGGCGGCCTGCTGGAGGAGGCGGCGGGCCAGGTAAGCCTGGACCCGGAGACGGCACTGGCCCTGGCCACCACCGTCTACTACCAGGGCCGATGGTCCCAGGAGTTCAACCCGGCCAACACCGCCCCCGACGTGTTCCACACCCCGGAGGGGGACGTGACCTGTGATTTCATGCACAGCTCCTCCTCCAACAACTACTACTGGGGAGATCAGTTCTCCGCCGTGGGAAAATCCGTGCTGTACGGCGGTACCCTGTGGATGGTCTTGCCCGACGAAGGGGTGAGCGTGGACCAGCTGCTGGCCGACCCGGAGGCTATGGAGTTTCTGCTCTCCGACGGGGAGTGGGACAATCAGAAATATCTCATCGTCAACCTGTCCATGCCCAAGTTTGACGTATCCGGCCAGCTGGATCTGATCCAGGGCTTGCAGGCCATGGGGATCACCGACGTGTTCGACCCGGCGGTGTCCGACTTCACTCCCATGACCGAGGCCGTGGAGGATATTTCTGTCACTCAGGCCACCCACGCCTCCCGGGTGGCGGTGGATGAGGAGGGCGTCACCGCCGCCGCCTTCACTGCTATGGCAATGGGGGGTTCCGGTATGCCGCCGGAGGACGAGGTGGACTTCACCCTGGACCGGCCCTTCCTCTTCCTGCTCACCAGCAGCCAGGGCCAGCCCCTCTTCGCCGGGGTGGTCAACCAGCCTGGATAGCGCGCCATAAAAAAATCACATCCGCTACAGCGGATGTGACAGCTTGTCGAAAAAGTATTTTCGACAAGCTGCCGGACTTTTGAGCACTTCAAAAAAGTGCTCAAAAGTCAGTTGATTGCACACGAAAGACAACCCTGACGGTTTTCTTTCACACTATCTTTCCCTCCGAA
>DWXO01000074.1 GCA_019119165.1 Candidatus Flavonifractor intestinigallinarum
ACTGCCTTGTGGTGGGCAATCAGGTGCTGCCCAATGGCGCACAAACGACCGCAGAAGAATTGAAATCCTTCTGTGCTGCACAGGCCGAGGCTGGAACCCCCGTTACGGTCATCTACGCGCTGAAAAATCCGGTCTATGAAGAGCTGCACCAGGATGTGCAGGTGATTCTCAACACTCTGTGCGTGCCCGGTGGAACGTGCAGCGTGTGGTTTGAGGGGGATATCCTCCCCAGCGCGGACATCGGCCTGCCACGGGGGGATTACCCCTGCTCCGGCGTGGAGGGGGCTTACCGCTGGCTGGCGGAGCTGTCCAGCCCCCTGTCAGCTCCAACACAGGACGACCTGTATGCCTGGGCTCTAAGTCAGCAGAGGGGCGGCGTTTTTGCGACAAATGGCTCAAGGGTTACCAAAAATGTACCAGAGGCCGGTGATCTGACTGGTTTACTGGCTGTCACGGAACAGGGTACTGCCGTATCCATGATTGTGTTCGGACCAACGGGCAAGATTTATACATCCAATCGCGTAGCTGGAGTCTGGAGAGGATGGTCTGCACTTTACAGTTCACTCAATCCACCAGATTCTGCAGGGGTCGGTGATCAGTAATAAATCCGAAAAAAGAAAGGGGATAGTGATATGACAGTGATTTTGAATGATGGCGCGGAACTGGCCCCCCTGGATATCTCCGGGGAACCTACGACTGTACAGGGAGAGAAAAGAGACTGCTTGTCCTTCCACTTCCCGGCCTCCGCCGGACTGGAGGCCATCAACGCCGCATTTTCCGAGGAAAACTGCGAGAGCATCCGCATTGTGGAGGACGGAGGGACGGAGCATATCCACGCGGGATATGTAATCCGGGTGTCGTTGACTCTGACTCCTACGGAGGATGATGGAGGAGAGGGTCAGATTACGGTTACCATGGCCCAGCGTACTTACACCGAGGAGCAGCTGCTGGCCATCCGCCGCCAGGCAGAGGCGACCGCAGCGCAGATGACCGACACCCAGCTTGCTCTTTGCGAGGTGTATGAGATGATGCTGGGGAGCGGGGAGACAGGGGAGGAGGTGAGTGACAATGGCTAAGGTATATGCCAATCTGATCTGTAAGGGCCTCAAAACCATTGATGATGTGCCCGTATCGCTCCGCCCGGAGGTAGAGAGGCTGCTGGGCGTGCAGGCCGACACTGATCGGGGGGATATGCTGTGAGAGCAATCGTCGATATCCCAATGAACTCCGTAGAGTCCATCGAGCTTTTCGTTAACCTGTTTCGATATACCCTGGACCAGGTGGCCACCCAGGCTCAGGCCAAACGGCCGGACTGCAAGGTCTATGTGGTCACCGGCGGGATGTGGAATGCTGACGGCTCCGCCTGCCCGCTGCTGAAGGCCGATGGGAAATGGATCTCGCCCCAGCCGTGGAGCTCCTACGGCTATGCCTGGGACACCGGTCCGGACATCACCCTCACCCTGGACCGGGACGCCAGGGACAATTTCTGGTCCACCACCTGCCTCATCGGGCCCAACGGTCCTGTGGAAAAGCCCAGCTATGACAAGGCGGGTCAGGGCGGCAAACGGGGAAGGGCCGGGATGGGTATGAGGCCGGGTTATTTGAGGCTGTACGCCTCCCAGGACGGTACGGCGGACGCCCGCACCCCGGAGGCCCTGCGGGACGACATGGCCGCCGACGGCTGCACCAGCTTCGTCATGGGGGACGGCGGCGGCTCCGCCCAGTGCTGGTTTGACGGACAGACCATCAAAGGCGACGGCCGGAAGTGCCACAACTACATCATCGTCTATGCAAAAAAAGAACCGGCGGAAACTCCGCCGGAGAAGGAGGACAAGCCTGTGAGCAAACCCATTGTATGCCTGGACCCCGGCCACGGGCCGGGGTGCGTCAACGGTTCCCTGGACGGCAGCTACAAGGAGTGCGAGTTTACCTGGGACCTGTACACCCGGCTGCGGCCCCTGCTGGAGGAGCAGGGAATCACCGTGGTGAGCACCCGGGAGGTAGAGAGCGACTATCCCGGCCTCAGCGCCCGGGCCTCGGTGAGCAACCGGGCGGGAGCCGACCTGTTTGTCTCCCTCCACTCCAACGCCGCCGGCAGCTCCGCCCGTGGCTTTGTGGCCTTTACCTCCGCGCCCCCGGAGACGGCGGCCCGGAACAAGCTGGCGGCGGCCATCATTGGCCGCATCCGGGCCGCCGGTGTGGTGATCTGGGGCAGCGGGCTGGCCCATGAACTGTACACGGTGCTGGCCTCCACCACCGCCCCCGCCGTGCTGCTGGAGTACGGCTTCCACACCAACGATCAGGATCTGGCCCTGCTGAGGGATGCCGCCTACCGGGACAAGCTGGCCCAGGCCACCTGCGCCGGCATCTGCGACTATCTGGGGCTGGAGGTCAAGGAGCCGGACGGGGAGAGCGGGCAGCCCAATGAGCCGGACAGCTGGGCCAAGGAGGCCTGGAGCAAGGCTGCCGCTGCGGGTGTGTTTGACGGTACCCGGCCCCGGGATGCGCTGACCCGCCAGGAGGCCGCGGTGGTGCTGAACCGGCTGGGACTGCTGGAGAAAGGAGACTGACATGGAGCACATCAATTCCTTCAAAGCGGCGCTGGCCGCCCTGTGTGCCGCTCTCACCGCCCTGTGGGGCTGGTTCGGCTGGGTGGTGGTGGCCTGGATCGGCTTTATGCTCATCGACTACGCCACCGGCTCCGCCGCTGCCCTGCGGGCGGGGGAGTGGTCCAGCAAGACTGCCCGGGACGGGATCTGGCACAAGCTGGGCAGCGTGGCGGCCGTCATTGTGGCGGGCATCCTGGATGTGGTCATCGGCCACCTGCTGGGTAACGTGCCCGGGGTGGAGCTGCCGTTCACCTATACGGTGCTCCTTTCCCCCCTGGTGGTGGTATGGTACATCCTTACCGAGGCGGGCAGTATCATTGAGAACGCCGGCGCCCTGGGGGCGCCTATCCCGGCGTGGCTGAGCAAAATGATTGCGGCGCTGGAGCAGAAAGTAGACGATACCGGAAATTCCATCAATAACGAATAAGCTAACTGCAAATCCCTCCGGCACACTTGCCGGAGGGATTTGCAGTTAAAGAAGATGTGGCCAGATCATAGAAGACCAAACAGTTGCGACGCAGACACGGTAATGGTACAATATTACAAACTGCTGGGTGCTGTAGTCCGAGACAGTGTATATTCTGGGGGATAGAACATGATTAGAGAAACTGGCCAAAAGTATGGGGAACGAAGCTGAGCGAATTGCGGCAAGTATCGGTGCAAGGGTGAAAGTAAGTCATTACGAGCCTTCTTACGAAAATATGGTTACAAATAGAGCCTTGTCCGGGGTTTTTGCTGCCTGTTTAAGGCAGGTCGGTCAAATGGATATAGCTCCTGCAGAGAACAGTCCGTTTTCGCTTGATATGGGAAATGTTAGTAAGGTCTGCCCCTCTATTCACCCGTATTTTGGAATATGCAATGGGGAAAGATTTGATTTGCATACAAAAGAGTTTTGTTTTTGTGCGGCTCAAGAATATGCCCATCAGCAGGGGCTTGTAACGGCAAAGGCACTAGCCATTACGGGGCTCAGGGTAATGCAGGACAAGAAACTGTTGGCGGAAATAAAGAAGGAATTTCAATCTGTGAAGCAGTGTTAAAGTGTGATAGCGAAAACAAAATACCTATCCCTAGTTAAATGTGATCAGGATACAGAACCCTTTTACTGGGAATGTTTGTACCATGAGGGCCTACATCCCGGTGAGGATCAGGCGGGAGACAAGTTGGGGGGATAATAGCCCTCCTGATGCCTAAAACCAATGCTCTAGGGGGTATGGAGAGGGGGTAAAAATCCCGTAATGCGGACTACTATGGACTTTTTGACTGCCTTTTAAGCAGTGGGTCCGGGGTTCGAATCCCCGACGGGTCACCATAAAATCAAAACGGTATAGATGCCACTGGCGAAAAGCCAGTGGCATCAACCGTTTCCGGGCTTTTTCAGCTCGAAAATTCA
>DWXO01000075.1 GCA_019119165.1 Candidatus Flavonifractor intestinigallinarum
CAGTCGCGCAATGTGACGCCTGGGGCAGGGCTGCGAAAGGACAAAAAGAAACGCACACCCACGAATGTGAGTGCGCGTTTATCTGCGGCGATTCGCCGCTGGCGGAGATGAAGGGATTTGAACCCTTGCACCGGCAAAACCGGCCTACCGGATTTCGAATCATTACACCAACTTGGATGATGACGGTAAATCAGGGACGATAGCGGTAACTACGGAACCCCAAAACATACCTCTCAAAGTGGCCGTCAGATGGCTGCTCTCATTATAGCCATTTTCCCGCAAAATTCAAGCCGTGGAAATTGGGAAGAACAACAGGATAGAACAGACCCCAATTCACGATTTGAACTTGCCCGCAAACCCGCATGGTTACTGGCTTTTCGGCAGTTTGGACTTCCAAAGTGGAAACATGATTTCGAGTCAGCCCCGTTATGACCACTTCGATACCGCTGCATTTCTGATTCACTTTGCCAACACCATCAGGTTTGGCGCCGTAATGTATAAGATACCTCATTTTTGTTCGCTTGTCAATATTGCAGCCTGGTATGAAATAAGGTATAATCAGTGCTGTATGTAAGCAACCTGGCAATATATGCAGGAGGAAATCATGGAAGAACTGAAACGACGCATACTCAACGAGGCAATCGTGGGAGAAGGCGACATCATTCATGTGGATATGTTCCTCAACCACTGTATGGATATGGAATTGATGGAGCGGATGGGCGCCGCCCTGGCCAAGCGATACCGGGGCCAGCGCATCACCAAGGTTCTGACCGCGGAAAGCTCCGGAATTGCTCTGGCCTGCTTTACCGCCCGGGCGCTTGGTGTGCCGGTGATTTACGCCAAGAAATTTCAAACCGGCTACATCGATCCCGACGTATACTCCGCAGATACCCACTCTTTTTCTCTGGACAAATCCTACACCCTGCGGGTCTCCAAGAAATATCTGACCGAAGAGGACCAGGTGCTGTTGGTGGACGATATCCTGTCCAACGGCCAGACCATGCTCAGCCTTCTGGAACTGGTGTCCAAGGCCGGCGGAGAAGTTGCCGGCGTGGGCGTCGCCATCGAAAAGTCCATGCGGGAAGGCGGTCGCGTCCTTCGCCGGATGGGAATTCGCGTAGAGGCTCTGGCCACCGTTCAGGCCATCGAACACGGTCAAATCATATTAGCATAAGGAGAACTTCATGGAAAAGACCACCCAGGCACTACATCCCAACGCATTTGCTCTTTTTAACGGTATCCAGACCAGTTCTTCCAGTCCCGACCACGGCGAAGCGGTACTCACAATAGGCCCTGACAGTCTGAACCCTTACGGCCTGCTCCATGGCGGCGCCTATTACACCATGGCCGACTGTGCCGGCGGCACCGCCTGCCGCACCGATGGAAGAAACTATGTCACCTTGCACGGCGGTTTGAACTTCATCCGTTCCGCACGCAGCGGCACCGTGACCGCCCGGGCTGTGATCCGCCACCGGGGCCACAGCACCTGCCAGGCCGACGTGGAAATCACAGATGAGCATGGAACGCTGCTGGCTACCGGCAATTTTACCTTCTTCTGCATCGGACAGCGCTGAATCATTTATCATGACTCATACCAGGGACGGCTTCAGAGCCGTCCCTCTTTCTTCTCCATCCCTCCATCCCGGTCCAGCCAGATCTGCCAGCCCATCATGGCCAGCACCGGCATCAGAATCATGCCGAGTACACCAAATATCTGAGATCCCACATACATACTGACCAGGGATACCAGAGGCGGCAAACCGATGCGCTTTCCCAGCAGGCGGGGCTCCAGTACCCCCCGCACCAATGTGACGACTCCGTATAGCACAATCAGACCCAGGCCCAAGGGAATCCTGCCTGCCAGCAGCGCCCCCAGGCTCCAGGGAAGCAGCACCGCGCCGCTGCCGAAGATAGGCAGCGCATCCACCAGGGCAATCAATCCGGCCAACAGCAGCGCCGGCTCCACCCGCAGCACCAGCAAACCAACGGCAATCTCCCCATAGGTGAGCAGGATCAGCAGGCCCTGGGCCCGCAGCCAGCTGCCCGCCGCCCCAGATGCCGCCCGCCGCCAGCGTCTCAGCCGCTCCTGCCACACCACCGGCAGCTGCCGGGCCGCCGCTTGCAGCCCGGGACGACCGGCCAACAGAAAATAGGCGGCCAGGAACGCGGTAAACAGAAACAGCCCCGCCGACGGCAGCGCGGTCAGCAGACCGCCCGCCCACCCTGCCAGAGTCTCCCCTGCCCAGGCCGGGAAGGCCAGCACTCCACGAACCGCCCCTTCCACCGCCTCCCTGGCGGGCTCCCGCAGCTCTGCCGGCAGCGCCACAAAAAGGCGGTACAGCCACACCTCCCCCTGCTCCACCCAGGCGCTCAGTTGGGTCAGCAGAGACGGCATACGCCCCAGCAGGGCTACCAGCTCATACCACAGCCTCCAGGCCAGCAGCGCCCCAAGACCTCCCGCCAGCCCGGCGGCTCCCAGCACGCACAGGGCGGCCGCCCACCGGCGGGGCAGCCGGACCAGCCGGATCAGCCATCCCACCGCCGGTTCCAGCAGCCACGCCAGCACCCCAGCCGTCAAAAAGGGAGCCAGCCAGGGCAAGACCCACCGCAGCCCCGCCCAAATGGCCGCCAGAATCAGCCCAATCCACAGCAAGCGGACCACCCATCTCAGGTATCTGTCCTCCGCCAAGCAGACGCCCCCTTTCTAAAATATGTATAATCTGACGAAAATCACGGCAAATTTCTGGAAGATATCGGCGCCGCAGAAAAACTTGGCCCTTGCGGCACGGACTTTATTGTGCTAAAATAGGCTCCAATACAAGAACAAATGCTTTTCTGTCACGGACAAGAGGAGGTCCATAGAATGGGCAAGGCACCAGCCTATTTCATCGTAGAGGCCAGCGCGCTGCCTGAGGTATTTCTGAAGGTGGCGGAAGCCAAGCGTCTGCTGGAGACCGGCGAGGCCGGAGCCGTCAATCAGGCGGTCCGTCGGGTAGGGATCAGCCGCAGCGCTTTTTACAAGTACAAGGACGCGGTCCGGCCCTTCAACGATATGCTCCACGGGCGGATCGTCACCTTCCAGATCGTGCTCAAGGATGAGCCGGGGGTCTTGTCCGCGGTCCTGAATATCTTTGCCATCACCGGCGGAAATATTCTGACCATCAATCAGGCCATTCCGGTCAGCGGCTGCGCGGCGGTGACCATCGGGGCGGAGACTTCCGGTCTCCAGATCTCCATGGAGGAACTTCTGGAGCGGCTGCTGAAGGTGGAAGGCGTCCTGCGCAGTGAAGTAATATCAGGGTAACACCCTTTGGAGTAAGGAGGCATTGTAATGGTGAACGTAGCGATCCTGGGCTTTGGCGTGGTAGGCTCCGGTGTGGCGGAGGTGCTGGCCACCAACGGCCCTCACATTGATAAAAAGGTGGACGATCTGATTCGTCTCAAGTATATCCTGGATGTGCGGGACTTCCCCGACAGCCCCTTTGCCGACAAGGTCATCCACGATTTCAGCATCATCGAGAACGACCCCGAGGTCAACATCGTGGTGGAGACCATCGGCGGCGCCAAGGTGGCCCTGGACTTCACCCGCCGGGCCCTGGCCGCGGGCAAGAGCGTGGTCACCTCCAACAAGGAGCTGGTGGCCGAGCACGGCTGTGAGCTGCTGAAGCTGGCCCAGGAGAAGGGCGTCAGCTATCTGTTTGAGGCCAGTGTGGGCGGCGGCATCCCCATCATCCGCCCCCTGAACCAGTGTCTGGCCGCCAACGAGATCGAGGAGATCGCCGGCATTCTCAACGGCACCACCAACTATATCCTGACCCGGATGATCCGGGCCGGACTCAGCTTTGACGCCGCCCTGAAGGAGGCCCAGCAGAACGGCTACGCCGAGCAGGACCCCACCGCCGACATCGAGGGTCACGACGCCTGCCGCAAGATCTGTATTCTCTCCTCCCTGTCCTTCGGCCGGCACGTCTATCCCAAACAGGTGCCCACCGAGGGCATCACCGGCGTGACGCTGGCCGATGTGGCCTACGCCGACGCCTGCGGCAAAAAGATCAAGCTGCTGGGCCGGGCCATCCGCCGCCCCGATGGTAAGGTGTGCGCCTTTGTGGCCCCCCATCTGGTGGACGTGGAGAATCCTCTGGCCGGTGTGGAGGATGTATTCAACGCCATCGCCGTGCGCGGCAACGCCATCGGCGACGTGATGTTCTACGGCCGGGGCGCCGGCAAGCTGCCCACCGCCTCCGCCGTGGTGGCCGACGTGATCGACGCCGCCCGCCACAAGGACGCCAAGAAGCGCATGGTATGGGCCGAGGGCGGCGACGATGTGACCGTCCCCCCCACCGATCTGGATAGCGTCTGGTATGTCCGGGTGGAAGGCACGCTGGAGGCTGTGAAGGCCGCCTTCCCCGACTGTGCGCTGCTGCCCCGTGCGGGAGCGCCGGAGAATGAATTTGCCTTCCTGACGCCGTCCATGACCCGCTCCGCGCTGGATGGTCAGCTGGCAGGCCTCAAGCCCTGCTCCGTGTTCCGTGTGCTGGACTAAGCGCATAGGATATCGTAAGAGATTTCACCTGATTTAGGGGGTACAAACGCCAATGGGACTCATTGTACAAAAATTCGGCGGCAGCTCCGTGGCTGATGCAGACCGCATCCGCAACGTGGCCCGCATCATCACCGAGACCTACCGCCGGGGCCACAGCGTGGTGGCCGTGCTTTCCGCCCAGGGGGATACCACCGACGACCTGATCGCCAAGGCCGCCGAGATCAACCCCAACGGTTCCAAGCGGGAGATGGATATGCTCCTCTCCACCGGCGAGCAGATCTCCTGCTCCCTGTGTGCCATGGCCATTGAGGCCATGGGCTACCCTGTCATCTCCCTGACGGGCTGGCAGGCCGGATTCCGCACCAACTCCGTCTACGGAGACGCCCGCATCAAGCGGCTGGACACCGAGCGCGTGCTGGCGGAGCTGGATAAGAAGGCCATCGTCATCGTCACCGGCTTCCAGGGCCTGAACAAGTACGACGACATCACCACCCTGGGCCGGGGCGGCTCCGACACCTCCGCCGTGGCGCTGGCCGCCGCCCTGCGGGCCGACCTGTGCCAGATCTACACCGATGTGGACGGCGTGTTCACCGCCGATCCCCGCCATGTGGCCGGCGCCTTCCAGCTGGAAGAGATCACTTATGACGAGATGCTGGAGCTGGCCACCCTGGGCGCCCAGGTCCTGCACAACCGCTCGGTGGAAATGGCCAAACGCTACAGCGTCAATCTGGAGGTCCTCTCCAGCTTCTCCGGCAAGCCCGGCACCAAAGTCAAGGAGGTTGCAAATACCATGGAAAAAATGCACGTCAGCGGGGTGGCCTGCGACAAGAACGTGGCCCGTCTGGCCGTTGTGGGGCTGGCCGACCAGCCCGGTATCGCCTTTAAGATCTTCTCTCTGCTGGCGAAGGAGAAGGTGAACGTGGATATCATCCTTCAGTCCATCGGCCGCAACAACACCAAGGACATCAGCTTCACCGTGGGCAAGCAGGATATGGACCGCTCCAAGGACATTCTGGAGGCCCACAAGGGCGCGCTTGGCTTCGACCATATCGACGTCAACGACTCCATCGCCAAGGTGTCCATCGTGGGCGCCGGCATGATCCATAACCCCGGCGTGGCCGCCAAGATGTTCGAGGCCCTGTACAACGCCGGCATCAACATCAACATGATCTCCACCAGTGAGATCAAGGTGTCCGTCCTGGTGGATCTGCCCGAAGCCGACCGGGCCGTGCAGGTCATCCACGACCGCTTCTTCCATGAGTTCGGCGGCAACTGAGCCTCCATATCACGATAAAAGGTTGGCCCGCGCATCTGCGCGGGCCAACCTTTTATTGCAGCACCGATACTTTTTTTCGATAGGCCATCCGGTATAACAGCAGCGCCACGCCGCAGGAGAGCACTTCCGCCACCAAGAAGGCCAGCCATACCAGATCCGTCCCCAGCCATCCGAAGGCCAGCGCCGCCGGAAAGAGCAGGATCACCTGCCGCAGCAAGGAGATCAGCAGGCTGGCGTTGGCAGACCCCAGCGCCTGCAGGGCGGAGCACAGGATGATGGACACGCCCGCAAACAGGAAAGACAGGGCGATCATGCGCAGAGCCGCCGTACCCGCGGTCAGCAGCGCCCCCTCGGCGTCAAACAGAGTAAGCAGAGGACCGGCCAGCAAAATCAGAAATACCGTGCCCACACCCATGATGACCACGGTCAGCACCATGGCAAAGCGCACCGTTCCGGTGATACGCTCCTTGCGCTTGGCGCCGTAGTTAAAGCTGATGATAGGCACCAAAGCGTTGTTCATGCCGTACAGGGGCATGAAGATGAAAGACTGGATCTTGTAGTAAGCCCCCAGGATAAAGACGCCGAAGGGAGTGAGCAGACGCAGGATCAAATTCATACCCACGGTCATGACGCTGGACAGAGCCTGCATGACAATGGCGGGAAACCCCACCTTGAACATGGTGCGGATGATCTCCCCGTTGGGCCGGAAGCCCCGGAAGGAGAGTTTCACCACCTTGCTGCGCCGCACCATCCAGAAGCTGGCCACCAGGCCCACGATCTGCCCCAGAACGGTGGCAAGAGCCGCCCCCGCCACCTCCAGCCGGGGGAAGGGGCCAATGCCGAAAATAAACAGCGGGTCCAGGATCAGGTTGACCACCGCCCCGATGCCCTGGATGATCATGGGCCCCACCGTATCCCCTGTGGCCTGGAGGGTACGTTCACCGGCAAACTGCATACACACACCGATGGACAGGCCGGTAACGATGGAGAGATACTGCACACCATAGTCGATCTGCTGGGGCACGTCGGAAAACAGACACAGGAAAGGCCGGGCAAAGCCCACCCCCAGGACCAGAAAGACCAGCCAGCAGACAAAGTAGACAAAATAGCCGTTGGCGGTCACCTGGTCGGCCTCCGCCTGCCGCCGCTGGCCCAGTCTGCGAGCCAGCAGTGCGTTGAAGCCCACGCCCACACCCACACACACTGAGATCATCAGCGTCTGGACCGGATAGACCAGCGCCAGCGCCTCAAAGCCGTCCCGGCTCAGGTTGGCCACAAAGAGGCTGTCCACCAGATTATACAGGGCCTGGATCAGCATGGACAGCATCATGGGCCAGGACATATTGAGCAGCAGCCGGCGGACCGGCATCACCGCCATCTTGTTCTCTTCCACCAATATACCTCCTATAGATTCCAACTCACAGAAAATCGGGGCGTGCTGACGCACGCCCCGATCTCTTCTCTTCCAGCGGCGTGGCAGCCCGCTGGACATTTATAAGCTTTTGATATAACGCAGGTCCCTGCACACCATTCCGTGGGGAAAGGGCACCTTCTGAACGGTGCCGTCCCAGGCAAAGCCGTGCCGCTCATAGAACCGGCGGGCCCCGTCATTCTCTTGCAAGACAAACAGGGCGCAGCCGGGGTAACCCTCCTCCCGGAGCCGACGGACCGCCTCCTCCAGAAGCAACCCTCCATACCCGCAACCGGTTCTGGCAGGCTCAACGTAAAGGGAGATCACCTCACCCCATCCGCCGTAACGGGAGGAGTCGATCACCAGTTCCTCGCTCTGTCGGGGGCTGGGACCGCTGCGGATGGGACCGTAGTTACAGCACCCCACAGGGGTGTTATTTTCGTAAAGCAAAAGCCCTTTGCATCGCTTGGTGTCGTAGTCCTCCCGGAAAAAGGGAATCCACCGCTCCTCGGTGATCACCTCTCTCAGGTAGTCCTCCGGCACAAAGCCCGGGTAGGTGGCCCGCCAGCCCCGGCAGTGGATGGCGCTCATGGCGGCAAAATGCGCTTGCGTGCAGGCGTCCACAAAATGCAGAGGCTCAAGCATGGACCTCTTCCTCCGCTCTCTCCCCTTCCTGCTGGGCCGCCTGCCGGGCCAGGGCCCGGGCGTTGGCCAGCATCAGCTTGATGCGGTTTTCCTGGTTGATCTTGGTGGCGCCGGGGTCATAGTCGATGGCAACGATGTTGGAGTTGGGATAGTCGTCCTTCAGCTTGCGGATCATGCCCTTGCCCACAATGTGGTTAGGCAGGCAGCCGAAAGGCTGGGTACAAACGATATTGGGGGTACCGGAGTGGATGAGCTCCAGCATCTCGGCGGTGAGCAGCCACCCCTCTCCCATCTTGTTGCCCTCGCCCAGATAGCCCTTGATGAGCCGGCGCAGGTCCTGGAAGGTGCCGGGAGCCCGGAATCCACCCCGCTTCATGGCGTCGATCATGGCCCGCTGACACTTCTCCACATAGTGGCGCAGGGCGGCGCAGGCGGTCTTTTTGGCCCACTTGCCGCCGTAGATATCCACGTCCACTTCCCGGTTGTAGATCTTGAAGATGATAAAGTCGGTGAGGCCGGGCACCACAGGCTCCGCCCCCTCGGAGAGGAGGAACTGCTCCAGGTTATTGTTGCCCAGGGGGGAGTATTTGATGTAGATCTCCCCCACCACGCCTACCCGCACTTTGGGCTCTCCCTGCACCGGGATGGCCTTGAAGGCGGCCACAATGTGGTCGAAATTCTCCACCATGCTCTTGAAGGACAGGCCCTTGCCCTTGCTCATCTCCTCCAGCAGGTGGTTCTCCACCGCCTCGATGGTGCGCTCGGTCTGGCCCTCCTCCACCTCATAGGGGCGGACCTGGTTGGCCGACTGGACGATGATATCGCCGTACATCAGGCCGAAGATGGCCTTGCGGATGATATCCAGATTCAGCTTGAAGCCGGGGTTCTGCTCCAGGCCGGACAGGTTCAGGGAGATAACGGGAATATACTCCAGCCCCGCCTTTACCAGGGCCTTGCGCAGCAGGTGGATGTAGTTGGAGGCCCGGCAGCCGCCGCCGGTCTGGGTGATCAGCAGGGCCACCTTGTGGGGATCGTACTTGCCGCTCTTCACCGCATCGATGAGCTGGCCGATGACCAGCAGAGCGGGATAACAGGTGTCGTTGTGGACATACTTCAAACCCTCATCCACGATGTTGCGGTGGTTGGTGGTGAGCATCTCCAGCTTATAGCCTTCCTGCTCCAAAACCCGGGCAATCAGGCCGAAGTGGACGGGCAGCATGGTGGGAAAGAGGATGGTGTACTCCTCTTTCATCTCCTTGGTGAACAGCAGCCGCCCAGTCTTGTCATAAATCAGTTCTGCCATAGTAACGAAGGTTCCTTTCTCAGTCCTGGTGCTTCCGTGCGTCCATGGCCGCCATCAGAGAGCGGATTCGGATGGTGACGGCGCCCAGATTGCTGATATCATCGATCTTCAGCTGGGTGTACAGCTTGCCGCCGCTCTCCAGAATGTCGCGCATCTCATCGGTGGTGATGGCATCGGTACCGCAGCCGAAGCTGACCAGCTGCACCACCTGCATATCAGGCTGGGTACACACATAGCGGGCGGCGTTATACATCCGGGACTGGAAGGTCCACTGGTTGAGCACCTTCCGGGGGGCGTAGCCCTCCAGATAGCTGAGGGCATCCTCGGTGACCAGCACAAAGCCGAAGGAGGTGATCAGGTCGTTGATGCCGTGGTTGATCTCCGGGTCAATATGATAGGGCCGGCCGCAGGCCACGATGATGGGCATATCGTGGGCACGGGCATACTCGATGTACCGCTTGCCCGTCTCCCGCACATCGTGGAGGTAGGCGTCATAGGCGGCGTAGGCAGCCTTGGCAGCCGCCTCGGTCTCCCGCTTGGGAACGTTGAACTCCTGCTCCATGATGACGGCAATGCGTTTGGCAAAATCCTTATGCCGCCACAGGCCCACATAGGGGTTGAGGAATTTGGTCTGCTTGAGCATGGGCACGTTGGCGGCCAGCAGCTCAGGATAGTAGGCCACCACCGGGCAGTTGTAGTGGTTATCGCCGATGCCCTCGTCGTTGTTATAGGACATACAGGGGTACCAGATGGCGTCCACCCCCTCCTCCACCAGAGCCTCCACATGGCCGTGGAGCAGCTTGGCGGGATAGCACACTGTATCGGAAGGGATGGTATGCTGGCCCTTCAGGTAGAGCTTCCGGGAGGACTCGGGTGACAGCACCACCTCAAAGTTGAGCCGAGTAAAGAACTCGAACCAGAAAGGCAGGTTCTCGTACATATTCAGGCCGAAGGGGATGCCCATTTTTCCCCGGACGCCGCTGCCGTTCCCCTTGCCGTGGAGGGCGCGGAGCTTCTTGTACTTGCAGTTCATCAGGTCGGGGTTCTCGGTGCGTTCCTTACCCAGGGGGCGGGAGCACCGGTTGCCTGAGATAAACCGCCGTCCGCCGTCAAAGGTGTTGACGGTGAGGGAGCAGTGGTTGGTACACAGGTTGCAGGTCACCGGTCTGGCGGTGTGGGAGAAGGTCTTGAGGTCCTCTTCCGTCAGGATGGAACTCTTGTCCAGATGGAGGTCCCGGGCGGCCAGGGCCGCGCCGAAGGCGCCCATGATGCCGGCGATAGTAGGCCGGGTCACATTGCGGCCCAGTTCCAGTTCAAAGGCCCGCAGCACCGCGTCGTTGTGGAAGGTACCCCCCTGGACCACAATGTGCTTGCCCAGGTCGTCGGCATTGGCGGCGCGGATGACCTTATACACCGCGTTTTTCACGATGGAGATAGACAGGCCCGCGGAGATGTCCTCCACGCTGGCGCCGTCCTTCTGGGCCTGCTTCACCGAGGAGTTCATGAATACAGTGCAGCGGGAGCCCAGGTTCACCGGATGCTGAGCCAGCAGGCCCAGCTTGGAGAAGTCGGCGATGTTGTAGCCCAGAGCCTTGGCAAAGGTCTCGATGAAGGAGCCGCAGCCGGAGGAGCAGGCCTCGTTGAGCATGATGGAGTCCACCGCGCCGTTGCGGATCTTGAAGCACTTCATATCCTGGCCGCCGATGTCGATGATGAAATCCACGTCGGGGTTGAAGTGGCGGGCGGCGTTGTAGTGGGCCACCGTCTCCACCAGACCGGCGTCGCAGGAGAAGGCGTTTTTGATCAGATCCTCACCGTAGCCGGTGACCGCCGCCCCCTTGATGGCAATGCGATCGCCGCACAGGCTGTAAAGCTCCTTCAGCTGGTCCAGCACAATGGCCACCGGGTTGCCCAGGTTGGAGTGATAGTAGGTGTACAGCAGGCCGCCGTCGGCGGTAATGAGCACCATCTTGGTGGTGGTGGAGCCGGCGTCGATGCCTAGCCAGGCGTCGCCAGAATAGGTATGGATGTCCACCTCCGGGGGGTGCATGGCGTTGTGCCGGGTCAGGAAGGCGTCATACTCGGCCTGATCCTGGAACAGCGGCGGCATGGTGTCCACCAGGCCCACGTTGTCCACGCTCTTCTCCAGCCGGTCCAGCATCTCATCAAAGGAGCACTCGGCGAAATCAGTGGCGCAAAGGGCCGCGCCGATACCCGCAAAACAGTCGCCGTCCTCGGGGAAAATGGCGTGGTCCGCGTCCAGCTTGAGGGTCTCCACGAACCGCTGGCGCAGGCCCTGGAGGAAGTGGAGGGGACCGCCCAGAAAGACAATCTTGCCCTTGAGCTCACGGCCCTGGGTAAGGCCGGCCACGGTCTGGTCCACCACCGCCTGGAAGATGGAAGCCGCCACATCCTCCTTCCGGCCACCCTGGTTCAGGATGGGCTGAATGTCGCTCTTGGCGAACACGCCGCAGCGGGAAGCAATGGGGTAGATTTTCTCATGCTTCAGGGAGAGTTCATCCAGCTCGTTCACCGTCACGTTCATCAGGGTAGCCATCTGGTCGATGAACGCGCCGGTACCGCCGGCACAGGAGCCGTTCATCCGCTCCTCCAACGCGCCGCCGAAGAAAATGATCTTGGCATCCTCGCCGCCCAGCTCGATGACGGCGTCGGTATCCGGTATGTAGGTGTTGACGGCGGCGGCGGTGGCGTACACCTCCTGCACAAAGTCGATGTCCGCCGCCTTGGCCACACCCAGACCGGCGGAGCCGGTGATGGCAATGCGCACCTGCCGGCCCCGCAGCTTCTCTTCGATGGAACGCAGGGTCTCCGCCGCACGCTCTCTGGCCTTGGAGTAGTGCCGTTCATAAGAGCGGAACAGCAGCTTGTTCTCTTCGTCCAATACCACCACTTTTACTGTGGTGGAACCAATGTCAATTCCAATCCGCAGACTCATAGATTCACCTGGTATCCTTATTGTAAAGAATTTCGTGTCCATCATAATATAACAAAAAAAATTTTTTTACAAGACCAAACCTTGAAAATACAGGATGTTCCGTATCCGGAAAGAATTGTGCCCAAAAATCCCCCTCCTCTCCCCCAGTGCTGGCACACTTTCACCAACACACATTACCCCAACATCTATGTTGACAAGCAATATTATACGTCATATAATATTATTGAACTGAAAGGAGGTTCTGGATATGACCTTTCCTTTGGGCGCTCCCCTTCTGGATGCCTGCGTGCTGGCGGTGCTGGACGAAGGCGACACCTACGGCTACCGGCTGACCCAGCGCATGAAGGAGCAGGTGGATTTGTCGGAATCCACCCTGTATCCCGTTTTGAGGCGTCTGCAGCAGAGCGGCTGCCTCACCGTCTACGACAAGCCCTTTCAGGGCCGCAACCGGCGCTATTACGCCATTACACCGGCGGGCCGGGCGCTGCTGTCCGGCTATCGGGAGGAATGGGTGCGCTACCGGAGCCAGATCGAGGGGCTTTTACTGGAGAAAAAGGAGGAGGACCATGAATAAGGCAGCATTTTTAAAAGAACTGCGTGACATTCTGGCGGGCAAGCTGCCGCCGGAGGAGCTGGACGATGTACTCTCCTACTACGAGGCCTATTTTGCCGATTCCGAAGAGGACGAACAGGCCGTTGCCGAACGTCTGGGCTCCCCCGCCTCGGTGGCGGAGCAGGTGCTGAAGGATCAGAACGAGCCGCCCGAGGCCACGCCTGTGCCTCAACCCGGCAAGCAAAAAAGCCGGGCTTTCCTGCCGGTTATGGTGATAGGCGGGACTGCAATTCTGGCCCTTTTCCTCTACTTTCTTCTGTTCCGGTCCGATCCCTCCGGCCCAGTCCTCCTTCCCGGCCAAACGGCTGGCTCCGTCCAAACCCCTGACATTCAGGGAGATTGGGAGGGCGAGGTGGAACCCTTTACAAAGCTGGATATTTCGATAGGCCTGGGCAACATTCAGGTGGAGGAAGGGGACCAGTGGCACCTGCAGCTGATCAACCGGGGGTGGGACAGCCGCTATGACGCCACGCAGGAATTGAAGTACAGCCAGGACGGAGATATCCTCTCTGTCTGGAGTGTCTCGGACAACATTGCCTCCGGCCAGAGCTCCCCCGACGTGCGAGTCTTGGTCACCGTCCCCGCCGGAACAGTCCTGGAGCAGGCCGACCTGTCGCTGGGCATGGGCAATATCACCTGGGACGGCTGCGCCGTAAAGGGCCGTCTGCAGGCTGAATCCGGCATGGGTAATCTATCCGTGTCCGCTCCGGTGGAGGAAACTACACTGACCTCCGGTATGGGTAACATAACCCTGGACCTGGCCGGCAGCCAGGAGGATTATACCTGGGATCTGACGACCAGCAGCGGCACCATCCGGCTCAACGGGGAAACATCGGAATCTTACAGCGTCAGCGGCGGTCAAGGAAAACACAGGCTGTCCCTGACCAGCGGCATGGGCAACATCAGCCTGCAATTCAGTCAGGTCCCCACCGCCCAGCCCGCCTCCACACCCACCGAACCCGCTGTCAGCCCCTCCCCCGCCGCGGATATCACCGTCCTGGACCTGCCGGAGGGTTCGACCTGGCTTGCCGTGGCCGCCGCCGGTTCCGAGGGCGCCCTTACCGTCCAATGGTAGCAAACGAAAGGACCGCCCCGCCGCAGATGCGGCGGGGCGGTCCTTCTGTTATCTCCGATAAGTACGGGTGATTCTGGCCAGCTTGCCGGACACTGTGGGGTTGAGGGCATCGGCGCGCACCCGCCAGGACCAGTTCTGATCCCCCAGGGTACCGGGGGCGTTGACCCGTGCGTCCCCGCCCAGACCCAGCAAGTCCTGGAAGGGGGCAATGGCCAGACGGCAGGGGGACATCCATGCCCCACACACCGCGCCCCAGCCGAAGCCCTCGTCCTCCCGCAGCCGCAGGTAGTCAAAGGCATACTGCCGCTCGTCCGGGTTGGCCTCGGTAAAGAGCCACTGGACAAAGGTGGGGGTATCGTGGGTGCCGGTATACATTACCGCATCCCGGGGACAGTTGTGGGGCAGATAGGCACTCTCCCCCACCGGATCAAAGGCGTAAACCAGCACCTTCATGCCGGGCAGGCCGCTCTGGGCGATGTAAGCCAGGGCGTCGGCGTCCAGGTCCCCCAAATCCTCGGCAATGAGGGCCAGGCCGGGCACCTTTTTCAGCACATCCAACAGATCGTTGCCCGGCCCCTTCTCCCAGTGACCCTCCCGGGCATCCTTGGCGTCCTCCGGGATAGACCAGTAGGTATGGAAAGCCCGGAAGTGGTCGATACGCACCACGTCGTACAGCCGGGCCATGTGGGCGCCCCGGCGCTTCCACCAGGCGAAACCGGTCTTTTTATGGTAATCCCAGTCGTACAGGGGGTTGCCCCAGTGCTGGCCCTTGTCGGAGAATGCGTCCGGCGGCACACCGGCCACGCCGGAGGGCCGCATATCCTTCTTGAGCTGAAAGAGTTCTGGATTGCCCCACACCTCCGCGCTGTCGGGGGAGACATAGATGGGCAGGTCCCCGATGATGGAGATGCCCTTGGAGTTGGCATAGGTTTTGACCGCCTTCCACTGGCGGAAGAACAGGTATTGCAGGAACACCTGGAAAGCGCACGCCTCCGCCAGCTCCGTCCGGTACTGCTCCATGGCCTTGGGGCGGCGCAGGCGGGCCTCGTCGGGCCAGTCGGCCAGTTCCTTGCCGCCGAAGTGGTCCTTCAGCGCCAAAAAGAGGGCGTAATCAGGCAGCCAGTCCTTCTCCTGTTCTTCAAACTCCTTGAGCTGGGCGGCATACTTTGCTCTGCCCCGCTCAAAGGCTTTCCGCAGCAGAGGCAGCCGAGTCTCATGGAGCCAGGCGTAATCCACCCGGTCCGGATTGTCCCGGCAGGCAGACCGCAGTTCATCCTGGGTCAGCAGCTCCTCCTCCGCCAGCTCATCCAGATCCAGAAACAGCGGGTTTCCGGCAAAGGACGAGGGGGACATATAGGGGGAATTTCCCCCGCCCGGCGGCACTAAAGGCAGGATCTGCCAGAATTTCTGGCCTCCGGCCGCCAAAAAGTCGATAAACTGCCGGGCCGGCTTGCCCAGCGTGCCGATGCCGTAGGGCCCCGGCAGGGAGAATACGGGAAACAGGATCCCGCTGGCTCTTGCTTGCATAAACAGGCCTCCACTTCATTGATTACGGACGCCCCCTATTATATTACATTCCAAAAAAAGCCGCAACCCTTGAAAGCCGCCGCTTTCAAGGGTTGCCCGGCCATCAGCCTGCCTCAATGGCTGTCTTGATCTGCTCAAACACCTGGTCGGAATCCTCGCACATGACCATCAGCACCGTGCCGTCCTCCAGGTTCTCCAGTCTGGCTTTCTCCGCGATGGCGTACTGGTCCACCAGATAGGTCTGGAAGTTGCTCTTCTGCCGGTCTATAAAAGCCTGCAATCCGTCCACCACCACGGCCTCCCGGCCCTCGGCGGGCAGAATGGCCGCAATGCCGTAGGCCTTCACGTTCACCGGAGACACCGCGACAGCATAGGCATCCATGTCCTCCTCCGTCACGCCGATCAGGCCAAAGACGGCGGAGGCCAGCGCCTCCTCCCCGGAGGTAATGACCGGCACCGACTCATTCATTTCCTGGTCCCGGGCGTTCTCAATGGCGGACTGATAGAGCCCGGTCCGCTCCTCCGCCGTCAGATCCTGTTTCTCCTCCTGCTTGTCGCCGCAGCCCGCCGTGACGAGCATGAGAAGCGCCAGAGGGATCATCAGTTGTTTTCGCATGGTTGTTTCTCCTTTTCTGCTTCCTGTCTGTACAGGGTCAGGCTCTTTCCAGCCTGATCCACCACCAGAGTATCTCCCTGGCCCACCTTGCCGCTGAGCAGCAGCTCGGCCGCCGGGTCCTCCACCCGGGTGCGGATGGCCCGGCGCAGCGGGCGGGCCCCATAGTCCGGATCGAAGCCCAGCCTGGCCAGCACATCCAATGCCCCGTCAGTCCATGTCAGGGTCACTCCCAGGACCTTGAGCCGCTCCCCCACCTGGGAGAGCAGGCGGCGGGCAATGGCCTTGATCTCACTGCGGCCCAGCTGGGTAAAGACGATGGTCTCGTCCAGGCGGTTGAGAAATTCCGGCCGGAACACCTTTTTCAGATCCTCCATCACCGCGCTGCGCAGTTCCTCCGGGGTCCTGGTCTCGCCGTCCCGGTGCTCGGCGGCGGAAAAGCCCAGCTTGCTGCCCTTGGCTGTGATCCTGGCCGCCCCGACATTGGAAGTGAGCACCACCACCGCGTTGCGGAAATCGGCCTTGCGGCCCTGGGCGTCGGTGACCACTCCGTCCTCCATGATCTGGAGCAGGATGCCCCACACGTCGGGGTGGGCCTTCTCGATCTCGTCAAAGAGCACCACGCAATAGGGCCGCCGCCGCACCTTCTCGGTGAGCTGTCCCCCCTCCTCATGGCCCACATAGCCCGGCGGGGAGCCGATGAGCCGGGATATAGCGTGCTTTTCCATATATTCCGACATATCAAAGCGGAACAGGGCCTCCTCGCTGCCGAAGAGGGCTCCCGCCAGGGCCCGGCTCAGTTCGGTCTTGCCCACGCCGGTGGGGCCCAGGAACAGAAAGCAGCCGGTGGGCCGTTCCGGCTCCTTCAAGCCAACCCGGCCCCGGCGCACCGCCCGGGCCACCGCCCTGACGGCCTCCTCCTGGCCCACCACCCGGCGGTGGAGGTCCTCCTCCAGCTTGAGCAGCCGGTCGCTCTCGGCCTGGGTCAGGGTGGTGACCGGGATGCCGGTCCATCCAGACACCACCGCTGCCACATCCTCGGCGGTCACAGCGCCGGTGTTCTGACCCGCCCGCCACAGGGCCTTCTGCTGGTCCAGCTCCCGGCGGAAATCCTCCTCCGCGTCCCGGAGCATGGCGGCCTTCTCAAAGTCCTGGCTGCGGATGGCCTCCTCTTTCTCTCCTCTGGCCCGGGCCACCTTGTTCTCCAGCGCCCGCAGGTCGGGGGGCGCCGCCAACCGGTCCAGACGCACCCGTGCCGCCGCCTCGTCCATGAGATCGATGGCCTTGTCAGGCAGGCGGCGGTCCCCGATATACCGGCTGGACAGGGCCACGGCGGCGGTGATGGCCCCGTCGCTGATGGTAATGCGGTGGTGGGCCTCGTAGCGGTCCCGCAGGCCAAAGAGGATGGCCTGGGCCGTCTCCTGATCCGGCTCCCCCACCAACACCGGCTGGAACCGCCGCTCCAGGGCGGCGTCCTTCTCGATATATTTGCGGTACTCCTCGGTGGTGGTGGCGCCGATGACCTGGATCTCCCCCCGGCCCAGGGCGGGCTTGATGATGTTGGCCGCGTCGATGGCCCCCTCGGCAGAGCCTGCCCCCACGATGTTATGGAGCTCGTCAATGAAGAGGATCACATCCCCCACCCGGCGCACCTCGGACAGGACGTTTTTGACCCGCTCTTCAAACTCACCACGGTATTTGGTGCCCGCCACCATGGCGGACAGGTCCAGGGAGATGAGCCGCTTGCGCTGCAATTCCTCCGGCACCTCTCCGGCAGCCATCATCCGGGCCAGGCCCTCGGCCACCGCCGTCTTGCCCACGCCGGGCTCGCCGATGAGGGCGGGGTTGTTCTTCTGCCGGCGGGAGAGGATCTGGATGACCCGCTTGATCTCCT
>DWXO01000076.1 GCA_019119165.1 Candidatus Flavonifractor intestinigallinarum
CAGCTCACCAAGTACGAGCTGGTGCCCGAGGAGTGGGGCGGCGAGACCATCATCTGCCCCATCTCCGCCAAGACCGGCGAGGGCATCGACAACCTGCTGGAGATGGTCAACCTGACCGCCGAGATGCAGGAACTGAAGGCCAACCCCAACCGCTCCGCCCACGGCGCCGTCATCGAGGCCCGGCTGGACAAGGGCCGCGGCCCCGTGGCCACTCTGCTGGTGCAGAACGGCACCCTCCATCAGGGCGACGTCATCATTGCCGGCACCGCCGTGGGCCGTGTCCGCGCCATGACCAACGCCCGGGGCGAGAAGCTCACCGAGGCCGGTCCCTCCGTGCCCGTGGAGATCATCGGCATGAGCGAGGTGCCCGGCGCCGGCGACGACTTCCACGCCGTGGCCGACGAGCGTATGGCCCGTGAGCTGGTGGAGCAGCGCAAGCATGAGCAGAAGATGGCCGCCTCCGGCCCGGTGGGCAAGGTGAGCCTGGAGGATCTGTTCAGCCAGATCAAGCAGGGCGAGATGAAGGACCTGAACATCATCGTCAAGGCCGATGTCCAGGGCTCCGCCGAGGCCGTCAAGGCCAGCCTGGAGAAGATCTCCAACGACGAGGTCCGGGTGCGGGTCATTCACTGCGCGGTGGGCGCCATCAACGAGAGCGACGTCATGCTGGCCACCACCTCCAACGCCATTATCGTGGGCTTCAACGTCCGCCCCGACTCCAACGCCAAGGAGACCGCCGCCCGCAACAAGGTGGATATGCGGATGTACCGGGTGATCTACGACTGCATCAACGAGATCGAGACCGCCATGAAGGGTATGCTGGCTCCTAAGTTCAAGGAAGTGGAGCTGGGCCAGGCCGAGGTGCGCAACGTGTTCCGCATCACCGGCGTGGGCATGGTGGCTGGCTGCTATGTCACCAACGGCAAGATGCAGCGAGGCGCTCAGATGCGCCTGCTGCGGGACAACGTGGTGATCTACGACGGTTCCATCGCCTCCCTCCAGCGCTTCAAGGACAGCGTGAAGGAAGTGGCCGCCGGCTACGAGTGCGGTATCACCTTTGAGAAGTTCCAGGACATCAAGGAGGGCGACGTGATTGAAGCCTTCCTGATGGAGCAGATTGAAGTGTAATTAGCCAGTCCATGAGCAGAGAAGGCTTTCCCAGTCGCCCTCCTTGGGGCCCCATCGCAGATGGGACAGCGCTTGCGCCGTACAAGTGTTTTACCGCAGGTAAAACCTTGGCGCAGGGCGAATTCATTTCGCCCGAGCAGGTGAAATGACAGGGCTCCCAAACAATGCGCTGCATTGTTTGGGATTAGGCGACGTGATTGAAGCCTTCCTGATGGAGCAGATTGAGGTGTAATTCTGCTTCTTGCGGAGTGCCCCCGGCCCGGCATAGCCGTGCCGGCCTACGCTAAAGATTTGCCACCGGCAAATCTTCTTAACGCTGCGGTGGAGCAGATTGAGGTATAAAAGAGCTTCCCCCTAAGGGGGAAGCTGGCAGCCCGCAGGGCTGACTGATGAGGGGAACTGTAAAACATCCCCCTCATCCGGCCCTCCGGGCCACCTTCCCCCCTGAGGGGGGAAGGTCAAGCAGAACACAATTCAAACAGACCCGTTCCGTCCCCAATTCATTTGAGGAGGGGGCGGGTCTGTATTGCGTAATAGGAGAAAAGTATGGCAAGTAATCGCATTGGACGTATCAACGAGGAAATCCAGCGGGAGCTGGCCACCCTCATCCGCACGGTCAAGGACCCCCGGGTCCACGGCCTGGTGTCCATCACCGGCGTGGATACCACGCCTGACCTGCGCTATTCCAAGATCTATGTCAGCGTGCTGGACAAGAGCGACGTGAGCGAGGTGGTCAAGGGCCTCAAGTCCGCTGGAGGCTATCTGCGGCGGGAGCTGGGAGCGGCCCTGAAGCTGCGCTACACTCCCGAGCTGCAATTTGTGGAGGACGACTCCATCGGAAAGGGCGCCCACATCCTGAGTATGCTGCGGGACCCGGAGGTGGTCAAGCCCGCCAATCCGGCCAACGCCCACATCGATCTGGACAGCGAGGAGTGAGCTTCATGACCTATACCGAAGCCGCGGCCTGGCTGCGCGCCCACGACCGCTATCTGATTCTCACCCACAAGCGCCCCGACGGGGACACCATCGGCTGTGCCGCCGCTCTGTGCCGGGGCCTGCGGGGTCTGGGCAAGAACGCCCACATCTGCCCCGGTACCGGGGAGACCCACCTGTTTACCCCCTATCTGGAAGGCCTGCTGGCCCCCGAGGGCTATGAGCCGGAGACGGTGGTCAGCGTGGACATTGCCGCCCGAGGCCTGTTTACCACATCCGGTCAGCCCTGGCTGGAGCGGGGGATCGATCTGGCCATCGACCACCACCCCTCCCAGGAGTTCTTTGCCAAGGAGACCTGCCTGGACGCCGGGCGGGCTGCCTGCGGGGAGATCATCTACGACATTCTGAAGGAGCTGGGGCAGGTCAATGAGGAGACCGCCGTACCTCTGTATGTGGCGGTGTCCACCGACACTGGCTGCTTCCAGTACAGCAACACCACGGCGGATACCCACCGGGTGGCCGCCGCCCTGATGGCCACCGGCGTGGACGTATTCCCGCTGAACAAGCGCCACTTCCGTACCAAGACCTGGGCCCGGCTCCAGGTGGAGCGGCTCATTGTGGAGCGGATGCACCGCTACGAGGACGGCAAGATCGCCGTGGCTCCCGTGTCCCTGTCCCTGATGGATGAGGCCGGGGCCACCGAGGAGGACATGGAGGATATCGCCGCCTTCCTGGGCCAGATCGAGGGGGTGGAGACCTCCGTCACCATCCGGGAGCTGGAGGGCGGAGCCTGCAAGCTGTCCGTCCGCACCAGCGGCGGACTGAACGCCACCCGTGTGTGCGCTCTGCTGGGGGGCGGCGGTCACGCCGCCGCCGCGGGCTGTACCGTGGACGGTACCCTGGAGGAGGCGGAGACCGCCATCCTGGACGCCATCCGGCAGGTGGAAAACCATGCCTAACGGAGTTATCATCATCGATAAGCCCCAGGAGTGGACCAGCATGGATATCTGCGCCAAGCTGCGGGGGATCTTCCACGAAAAGCGGATTGGCCACGGGGGCACCCTGGACCCCATGGCCACCGGCGTGCTGCCTGTCTTTGTAGGCCGGGCCACCCGGGCGGTGGAGTTCGCTACTGAGGGCAAAAAGGAATATATCGCCGGTTTAAAACTAGGTGTTATCACAAATACCCAGGATACCACCGGGCAGGTGCTGGAGCAGCGGCCTGTGCAGGTGGACCGGGCGGCGCTGGAGGGGGCCCTGGCCCCCTTCCGGGGAGATATCCTCCAGATCCCGCCCATGTACTCCGCCATCAAGCGGGACGGCAAAAAGCTCTATGAACTGGCCCGGGCGGGCAAAGAGGTGGAGCGCCATCCCCGGCCGGTAACCATCTACGGGCTGGAGGTGCTGGAGGAGGCCCCAGCCGGATTCCACCGGGAGGCGGACACCTGGTATCTGCGGGTGCGCTGCTCCAAGGGCACCTATGTCCGCACTCTCTGCCACGATATCGGGCAGGCCCTGGGCTGCGGGGGCGCTATGTCCGCCCTTCGCCGCACCGAGGCGGCGGGGTATACCCTGGACCAGGCGGTGACACTGGAAGAGCTCCAGGCCGCCCCGGACCCGGCGGCCCTGCTGCACCCGGTGGACAGCTGCTTTGCCGACAGGCCCATGCTGCTGCTGAAAAGCCCCCAGGCGGAGAAAAAGGTGCGCAACGGCGTGGCACTGACCCTGCCCGAAGCTCCGGGAGACGGTGAATACCGGGTCTACGGCGTGGACAGGGAATTCCTGGCGCTGAGCCGGGTGGAGGGAAACAAACTGACCACCATCAAAAGTTTTTTCGAGGTGTAGGACTATGCAGCAAGAAAGACGTGTGATCGCGCTGGGCTTCTTTGACGGCGTCCACCTGGGGCACGGAGCCCTTCTGCGCCGGGTGGGGGAGATGGCGGCCCAGCTGGGGGCCGTCCCGGCGGCAGTCACCTTTGACACCCATCCGGAGAACCTGATCCTCAAGACTCCGGCGGTGCCCCTGCTCAGCTCCCCCCTGGACCGGGCGGAGCTGATGCGGCGATACTACGGCATCCGGGACGTGATCGTGGCCCACTTTGACGAGCGGATGATGCAGATGCCCTGGCGCACTTTTGTCACCGACTATCTGGTGGGGGAGCATGGGGCGGTTCATCTGGTGGCCGGCCACGACTTCCACTTTGGCTACAAGGGGGAGGGCAACCCGGAGCGGCTCCAGGGGCTGTGTCAGGAGCTGGGCATCGGCTGCGACATCATCCCCAAGGTGAGCCGGGACGACATCACGGTGTCCTCCACCTACATCCGCACCCTGGTGGCCCAGGGGGAGATGGAGCGGGCCAACGAGTTTCTGGGCCATCCCCACACCCTCACCGACACGGTGGCCCACGGCAAGAAGCTGGGCACCACCCTGGGCTTCCCCACGGTGAACCTGCGCTTCCAGCCCGGGGTGCTGGTACCCGCCTACGGGGTATACGCCACCCGAGTGTGGTTTGAAAACGGCGACAGCCGCCTGGCGGTGACCAATGTGGGGGTACGCCCCACGGTGGACGACGGCGACCGGGTGACGGTGGAGGGCTTTATCCTGGATTTCAACGGCAACCTGTACGGACAGAGCGTCCGGATGGAGTTTTACAAGCGCCTGCGGGGGGAGCGGAAGTTCGACAGCCTGGAGGAGCTCAAGCAAGAAGTTATGCGTAACGCGGAACAGACCCGAGCCTATTTTGACGGCCTGTAATACGGCTGCCCATCCGAAAGGGGACACCATATGCGCTACCACAAGATCTATCCAGCCGCCATCTGCTTTGCCGCCTACCTGATCGCCATTGGGCTGATCCTGGGCGATCCCACTCAGATCCTGCCCGGATTGTGGAAGATCATCCAGACGGAGGACGCCCTTATCACCGACTATGTGAAGATTGCCGGTATCGGCGCGGCCTTTGTCAACGCCGCCCTGGTTACCCTCATCAGCCTGGGCATCCTCCACCTGAGTAAGGACCCGCTCAACGGCTATACCCTGGTGGAGATCGGCCTGATGGCGGGCTTCGCCCTGTTCGGCAAAAACATCGCCAACATCTGGCCCATCATCTTCGGCACCTTCCTGTACGCCAAGGTTCGGCGGGAGGATTTCGGCAAATATGCCTCGGTGTCCCTGCTGGCCACCTCCCTGTCGCCGGTGGTCAGCTATGTGGCCCTGGACAACGGCTGGGGCAACATCTGGTGGGCCATCTTTATCGGCGCCATCATCGGCTTCGTGCTGCCCCCTCTGTCCGCCTATACATACAAGATCCAGAACGGTATGAATCTGTATAACATGGGCTTCGCCTGCGGCCTGCTGGCGACCATTCTGGTGCCGGTGATGACCTCCCTGGGGGCTGATCCCAACGTGGCTCACCACTGGGCCACCGGTTATAACCTCCAGCTGGGGATCTGCCTGGGCGGGCTGTGCCTGATCCTCATTGTCATGGGCCTGTTTTTCAGCGGGCGGCCCATCTGGGCGGCCTGGGCGGGCTACCGGCGGCTGCTCCTCACCACCGGCCGGGCCCCCAGCGACTACCTGCGTATGTTCGGCGCCGCCCCCACCCTGATCAATATAGGAGTCAACGGCCTGATCGGCATGGCCTTTATTCTGGCTACCGGCGGCGATCTGAACGGCCCCACCCTGGGCGGCATCTTCACCATCATGGGCTTTTCCGCCTTCGGAAAGCACACCCGCAACATCATCCCCATTATGGCCGGCGTGGTGCTGGGCAGCTTCTGTATGCACTGGAGCATCAACGACAGCGCGGTGCAGCTGGCTCTGCTCTTCGGTACCACTCTGGCCCCCATCTCGGGCTATTTCGGCTGGCCCTTCGGCGTTGTGGCCGGATTCCTCCACTCCTCGGTGGTGCTGCGGGCGGGCACTCCGGTGGAGGGCTTCAACCTCTACAACAACGGCTTCTCCGGCGGCCTGTTGGCCATTGTGCTCTATCCCATCATCACCGAGGCGGTGCGGCACCGCAAGCCGGAGCTGCAGGACGAGGACTACTTCGACGCCTTCGAGCACGACTCGCCGGTGGTCCCGCCTCCCACCAGACGAAAATAGAATTGATAAGACAGCCCCCGGAACCGCAGGTTCCGGGGGCTGTCTTATGTTCAGGTGGCGTGGATCTGCTCATAGGCCTGGGTCCCCCAGGCCCCCAGGGCCTGGAGGGCGGGGTCAATGGAACGGCCCAGCTCGGTGAGCGAATACTCCACTTTTGGCGGAATCTCCGGGTACTGCTCCCGGTGGACCAGCTTGCACTGCTCCAGCTCCTCCAGGGATTTGGAGAGCATCACGCTGGAAATGCCGGAAAGCCTGCGCTGAAGCTCGTTGAAGCGGATAACCTCCTGTTGATTCAGCTCCCAGAGGATGCGCAGCTTCCACTTGCCGCTGACCAGTCCCAGGGCAAATTTGACGGGACAGCCCTCCATAGATACCCCTCCCCACTAAGGTTTTTCTTACTGAGTAAAGAAAAATTGCGTACTTGCGCATTTTTGACCACTATTTATAATTATAGCCACAAGCAAGAAAAAAGAAAGGGGTATTTCTCAATGAATGTGCAGCAGGCTGTGGAGATCCGCCGGAGTATCCGTGCCTATGAGGCCCGGCCCGTGGAGCGGGAGAAGCTGGAGGCGGTGCTCCGTGCGGGCAATCAGGCGCCCATCTTCGGGCAGTTCCATATGAGTGTGTTTGTGGGGCCGGAGCAGATCCATGCCGTGGACACCGCGGCGGTGGAGGGAATGGCTCACTCCGGTGTGCCGTTCCTGGAACAGCTGGCCGCCCAGGAGGGCTTCCATCCCCTGTATGGTGCAGCGGCTCTGGTGGTGCTCTCCGCCCCGGGCGGAAATGACGAGAAGGGCTTCAATATGGCCAATGTGTCCTGTGCGGCGGAGAATATGATGCTGACCGCCACCGAGCTGGGGCTGGGCTCCTGCTTTCTTATGGGGCCCATGATCGCTTTTGGCGACCCGGCGCTGCGGGGCAGGCTGGGCCTGCCGGAGGGCTATGAGCCCCTGATCGGCGTGGCTCTGGGCTACGCTGCCGGGGAGCGCCCCGCCCCTCCGGACCGGAAGAGCGACAACATTACCTGGTGTGACTAAAACAAAACGGGACGCCTGCGGGCGTCCCGTTCTGTTGCTTATCTGGAACCGCGGTGGCTAAGGCGGATACATCCAAGGGTGTAGGACACCTGGAGCACCCCCCACACCAGCACTGCCACCAGGATGGGCAGCAGGCCGATGTTGGCCACCAGACTCAGAAGCACCAGCACCAGCCAGAGGGCGGCACAGGCTCCGTTGGCAGCTTTGAAGGCGCGGAAGGAGGCCTGCCCGATCTGGGCCCGCTCCAGTTCATCGCAGCTTTCCAGCCACTTTTTCTGGAAGTTCACGTCGTAGACGCTGCCCTTTTTCTCGGGATTCATCCGACGGGTCTGATCCACCACCTTCTGCTGGAGAACCATCATGAGACCCATGGATACCAGAAAGCACAGGGCGTTGGTCAGAATATCGGCGTAGAGAAAACCCGCCGCCAGGAAAAACAGATTGGTCAGTACCACCAGACTGCTCAGCAGCAGGGCATAGCTCAGCTGATCCTCCATCCTCTGGTAGGCATCATCCGACTCCTGGTCCCAGGCGGCATATCCCTTTTTGGCGGCGCGGTACAGGACAAAGCCGGGGATCAGCAGCACGGCGCTGCACACCGGGATGGCCCAGGGGGTGATAACCTCCATAAGCCGGTCCAGCCCGGCCCAGATTGCGTCCAGTGTCCCCCGGTCCGCCGCCATGGCGCTGAAAAAGCCCGCAGCAGCGCCCAGGACGGCGGACAACAGAATTACCAGCAAAAAGAGAGGGAAGGACCTGCGATTGTCCCGCTTCACCGTGTCATTCATCGTGCTCATCCTCCTGATAGGTAAAAATGTCCTCCACGGTCACCCCGCAGAGTTTGGCCAGCTTGAGAGCCAGAGTTACGGAGGGGGAATAGTCTCCCCGCTCAATCTGGCTGATGGTCTGGCGGGATACCCCCGCCAGGCGGCCCATCTCCTGCTGATTGACCCCCAGTCTGGCCCGGTATTCCTTGAGCCGGTTGTAAAGCGGCATGGTCACACCTCCGGTTGACAAATATCCGCGTCAAAATGACAAGTATCCTTGTCAAAACAAGCATAGCACTGACAAGGATAGTTGTCAAGGCAAATGTGATGGAATGGCATAAAATCTAAAACAACAAAAAGCGGCGCGCCGCAGTTTCGCGGCGCGCCGTTGGAATGGCGGGGGATATTAAGACTTCTTGGGGGCGTCGGCGGAGGACTCGAACACAGCCTTGGCGGAGGCGCACAGCCCCGCCAGCCCCTGGATCTCGCTGGGGATGATGAGCTTGGTGGCCTGGCCGTTGGCGGCGGCCTGGAAGGCCTCCAGAGCCTTGATCTTCAGCACCTGGTCGGTGGGGCTGGCGTCGTTGAGGAGCTTCAGGGCCTCGGCGGTGGCCTGCTGCACCTTGAGGATGGCCTCGGCCTCGCCCTCGGCCTTCATGATGGCGGCCTGCTTGGCGGCGTCGGCCCGGAGGATGAGGGACTGCTTCTCGCCTTCGGCCACCAGGATCTGGCTCTGCTTCTGGCCCTCGGCCTGGAGGATGGATTCCCGGCGCTCCCGCTCGGCCTTCATCTGCTTCTCCATGGCGTCCTGGATCTCTCTGGGCGGGATGATGTTTTTCAGCTCCACCCGGTTGACCTTGATGCCCCAGGGGTCGGTGGCCTCGTCCAGGATGGAGCGCATCTTGGAGTTGATGATGTCCCGGCTGGTGAGGGACTGATCCAGCTCCAGCTCGCCGATGATGTTGCGCAGGGTGGTGGCGGTCAGGTTCTCGATGGCGCTCATGGGATGCTCCACGCCGTAGGTATACAGCTTGGCGTCGGTAATCTGGAAATAGAGCACCGTGTCGATCTGCATGGTGACGTTATCCTTGGTAATGACGGGCTGGGGGGCAAAATCCACCACCTGCTCCTTGAGGGAGACCACCTTGGCCACCCGCTCCACAAAGGGCAGCTTGAAGTGGACGCCAACTCCCCATACGGCATGGAAAGCGCCCATGCGCTCGATGACATAGGCCTTGGACTGCTGGACGATTTTCAGGTTGGCGGCCAGCAGCAGGATGATCAGCACGGCCAAAATGATAACAATGATAGGGATGATGGGGATATTGTCAAACATACTCCATTCCTCCTTTTATCAATGAGAAACACAGCTCTCTTTGGTGGGGGTCACAATGAGTTTGACTCCTTCGATCCGAAGGACCCGCACGGGAGTGCCCTCGGGGATGGACTCCTCCGGCTCGGAGCGGGCGGTCCAGACGGCGCCGCTCACCGTCACCTGCCCCTGGGCGGAGCGGTTGTCAATGGCCTGGGTGACGATCCCTTCGGCGCCCACCGCCCGGTCGGCGTTGGTAGCCACCTGCTTGGGGGTCACATAGCGCCGGGTGAGAGGACGGATCACCAATAGGGTGACCAGAGAGACCACCAGGAATACGGCAAACTGAATCCAGATGTTATCCACAAAGAAGGATGTGATCAGCGCGGCCAGGGCGCCCAGGGCAAACCACAGGGAGACCAGAGTGGCGGTGGCTCCCTCCACAACGGCCAGGATCACCAGAGCCACCAGCCAGCAGATACTGGGAATGGGCATAGACAGACCTCCTTTCTTACGCTATCCTAGCATAGTTCTATAAAAAAGGGAAGTGACATTCCGTTACAGTTTGCCAAGCGGAGCGAAATAGGGTATACTGGACCAAACGATTGCTGTGACAAGGAGCCTGACATGAAAGAACTGGAATTGCTGATCCCCACTCTCTTCGGCCTGGAGGGGCTGTGCGCCGAGGAGCTGCGGCGGCTGGGCCTGCCGGAGGTCAAGGCGGAGAACGGCCGGGTGTGCTGCAAGGCCCGGCCGGCGGACATCCCCCGGGTGAATCTGAACCTGCGTACCGGCGAGCGGGTGCTGCTGGTGGTGGGGCGGTATCATGCCGCCGACTTTGAGGCCCTCTTTGAAGGAGCCAAAGCCCTGCCCTGGGAGGACTTCATCCCCCGAGAGGGGGCCTTCCCGGTAAAGGGCCACTCCCTCAACTCCCAGCTCCACGCCCTGCCTGCCATCCAGTCGGTGCTGAAAAAGGCCCTGGCCGCCCGTCTGGGGCAGAAGTACGGCATGGACACCCTGCCGGAGACCGGGGCCCTCTATCAGGTCCAGTTCTCCCTCATGCACGACGAGATCACCCTGATGCTGGACACCACCGGGGCGGGCCTCCACAAGCGGGGCTACCGGGCGGTGGGGGTGATTGCCCCCCTGCGGGAGACCCTGGCCGCGGCCGTGGTGCTCCTCTCCCGCTACCGGGGGAAAGATCCCTTCTGCGATCCCTTCTGCGGCTCGGGCACCATCGCCATCGAGGCCGCCCTCATTGCCAAGAACCGGGCCCCCGGCCTGAACCGGGCCTTCTCCGCCCAGCGGTGGAAGTGGCTGGACAGCGGGCTGTGGCTCCAGGCGGCCGACGAGGCCATGGACAAGGAGTACCACGGGGATTATGACATCTGGGGCGGGGACATCGATCCCAAGGCGGTGGCCATCGCCCGGGACAACGCGGTGAAGGCAGACGTGGAGGATGTGGTCAGCTTTGAGGTGGCCGACGCGACCCGGTTCCACCGGGACGCCCCCGTGGGCCGGGTGGTGACCAACCCGCCTTACGGCGAGCGCATTATGGAGAAGCGGGAGGCGGAGGAGCTGTACAAGGCCTTCGGCAGGGCAGTGCGTACCCTGCCGGAGGGGTGGCGGGTGAGCGTGCTCTCCTCCCACACCGAATTTGAGCGGACCTTTGGCCGGACGGCGGACAAGAAGCGGAAGCTGTACAACGGTATGCTGAAATGCGATCTGTTCCAGTACGGCCTTGACAGACGGAGGTAGGATATGAAAAAGAAGCGGATGCTGCGATTGCCCTGCTTGCTGCTGGCCCTCTGCCTTCTGCTGGGGGGACAAGCCCTGGCCGCCCCCGAGGGAGCCACGGTGTGGGGCTACAGCGAGGGGCTGGCCCAGTGTGAGCTGGACGGCAAGTGGGGCTTTGTGGACGCCCAGAAGAAAGTGGTCATTCCCCTGAAATACAACAGTGTGGTGTCCTTCTCCCTGGGGCTGGCCGCCGTTAATCTGGACGGCAAGCTGGGGGTGATCCGGCAGGACGGCGCCTACCTGATCCAGCCCGAGTACGGCACGCTGCTGCCCCTGGACTGCGGCCTCTATGTGGTGCAGAAGGGCACCCGCTGGGGCGTGGCCAGCATCCTGCCCTTCTCCGACGGCCAGGGAGGCACCACCAACCTACTCTACGACCTGATTTATGACAGCGCCACCATCACCGAGCAGGGAGGGACCCGGGTCCTCACCCTAACCCGCGATGGGGAGGTCACCAAGATCCCGGTGTTCGACCTGCCCAGGATTTTGGTGGAGAAGGGGGTGCCCTCCGCCCGGTTTTCCCTGACCCGGGGCAAGCTGCCCAGCTTCAGCGACGTATCCCCCAGGGACTGGTTCGCGGTGTGGGTGGACATCGCCTACAATGTAGGGCTGACCTCCGGCGTGGGCGGCAACCGGTATGCGCCGGATCAGACCCTGACGGTGGCCGAGGTGCTCAAGTTGGCCGCCACCATGGAGAGCCGCTATAAGGACGACAGCTTCCATACCAGCAGCTCCACCGGACCCTACTGGTACTCCGGCGCGGTGAACTACTGCCTGGCCAGTGGCATCATTCAGAGCGGTACCTTCACCCAGCAGGACTACCTGCGCCCCGCCACCCGGCGGGAGATCGCCCAGATCTTTGCGGCCACCAGCCAGGCCAAGCACATGAAAAACATCAACGACTTGGCCAAAATCAAGGCCTCCGTACCCGATGTAAAGCCGGGGGATGCCGGCGCGGACGCCATCTACAGCCTGTATGCCAAGGGTGTGCTCACCGGTGTGGACAGCAAGCTGACCTTCAACCCCAAGGGGACGGTGACCCGGGCGGAGGCGGCGGCCATTGTGGCCCGTATGGCCCGGGCGGAGCAGCGGCTGGCCCTGTGGGGGGAGTATAATCCCAACGTCTTTGCCGGGTGAGCCGGAACTGAAGGAAAGAGAGAGGAGGGTGCCTGTGCGGCACCTGTTCGTAATGAACCCCCACGCGGGGAAGTTTGACCGCAGCCAGGAGATGCTGGAGAAAATACGCCATATGATGGCCGGACGCCGGGAGGAATGGTCGGCGGTGCGGACACAGGGACCGGGCCACGCCGTGGCGCTGGTGGAGGAGGCCGCCCGGCAGGGGGACGAGCTGCGGGTGTATGCCTGCGGCGGAGACGGCACCCTCAATGAGGTGGTCAACGGCGCCGCCGGGCGGGACCATGTGGCGGTGACCCACTGCCCCATGGGCTCGGGCAACGACTTTCTGCGCATCTTCGGCCAGGATGCCGGCCGATTCTGGCAGCTGGACCAGCTGCTGGACGCCCCTCAGACCGCCATGGACCTCATCGAGTGCAATGGGCGGTACGCCCTAAACGTATGCTCGGTGGGCTTTGACGCCCGCATCTGCTTCGGGGCCGCCTACTTCAAAAAGCTGCCTCTGGTCAGCGGTACGGCGGCCTATCAGCTCTCCGCCCTGCGTACCATCATCCGGGGCATCCACCTGCCCTATCAAGTGGAGATCGACAGGGAGACCATGCCGGGGGAGCGGTTCACCCTGCTGTGCGCCTGCAACGGCCGGTACTATGGCGGCGGCTTCAATCCCAGTCCCACCGCCATGCCTGACGACGGGGCCTTGGATTTTATCGTGATCCCGGCGGTATCCCGCTTTACCGTCCTGGCCTTGATTAAAAAATTTGCCCGGGGGGAGATCGGAGAGATCCCCCAGGCCATCCTCCGCCGGGGGCGGACCATGAACGTGATCTGCGACCGAAAAACGGCGGTGAATGTGGACGGCGAGCTGGTGGAGGGTACCGACCTGTCCATCCGGCTGTCCGATCAGAAGGTGCAGTTTTTCTATCCCGCCGGGGCCACCTGGCAGGGGGCGACGCCCCGTCAAATGGCGGGGACGGCCACTTGATGGCTGCTGGTGAGGAATGAAGAATTAGCACTCCTTTGAAACGTTTGTGAACAAAACTTGAATTTTTCCAAAACCGACCCCCTTTTTTCAAAAAAGGGGGTTGATTTTTTGTGCGGAGAGAGGTATTATCATACACGTGGTTAGCACTCCGGTAAAATGAGTGCTAACAGATTGGATTGGTTAATAAGAAAATGAATCATATAAGGAGGAACCCATTATGAAACTCAAGCCTCTCGCCGACCGTGTGGTCATTAAGCTGGTCGAGGCCGAAGAAAAGACCAAGAGCGGCATCATCCTGACTGGTTCTGCCAAGGAGAAGCCCGAAGTGGCTCAGGTCATCGAGGTGGGCCCCGGCGGCCTGGTGGACGGCAAGGAAGTCACCATGACCGTGAAGGTGGGCGACAAGGTCATCACCAGCAAGTACGCCGGTACCGAGGTCAAGGTGGACGGCGAGGAGTACACTATCGTCCGGCAGAGCGACATTCTGGCGATCGTGGAGTAAACGTCGCAATAGCAGATAGGAGTTAGAAGCTGTAAGATAGGAGTTGTGGTGTGCGCTGCAAGCGCACAGGATTTGAATCTGTCCGGCAAAGCCGGACACAAACACTCCTATCTCCTATCTCATCACTCCTAGCTGCTCTCATTTTTGTATGATATCGAAGTTTCTCTCAAAATTGGAGGTAATTCATTATGGCTAAGATCATTTGCTACGGTGAGGAAGCCCGTCACGCTCTGGAGCGGGGCGTCAATCAGCTGGCTGATACCGTTAAGATCACCATGGGCCCCAAGGGCCGCAACGTGGTGCTGGACAAGAAGTTCGGCGCTCCCCTGATCACCAACGACGGCGTGACCATCGCCAAGGAGATCGAGCTGGACGATCCCTTTGAGAACATGGGCGCTCAGCTGGTGAAGGAAGTCTCCACCAAGACCAACGACGTGGCCGGCGACGGTACCACCACCGCCACCCTGCTGGCTCAGGCCATCATCCGCGAGGGCCTGAAGAACCTGGCTGCCGGCGCCAACCCCATGGTCATGAAGAAGGGCATTGCCAAGGCCACCGCCACCGCCGTGGAGGCCATCAAGGCCAACTCCAAGAAGGTCAACGGCTCCGACGACATCGCCCGCGTGGGCACCGTGTCCTCCGGCGACGAGACCGTGGGCAAGCTGATTGCCGAGGCCATGGAGAAGGTTTCCAACGACGGCGTTATCACCGTTGAGGAATCCAAGACCGCTGAGACCTACAGCGAGGTCGTGGAAGGTATGCAGTTCGACCGGGGCTACATCACCCCCTATATGGTCACCGATACCGAGAAGATGGAGGCTGTTCTGGACGACGCCCTCATCCTCATCACCGATAAGAAGATCTCCAACATCCAGGAGCTGCTGCCCATCCTGGAGCAGGTGGTGCAGTCCGGCAAGAAGCTGCTGGTCATCGCCGAGGACGTGGAGGGCGAGGCTCTGTCCACCCTCATCGTCAACAAGCTGCGCGGCACCCTGAACGTGGTGTGCGTCAAGGCCCCCGGCTTCGGCGACCGCCGCAAGGAGATGCTGGAGGATATCGCCGTTCTCACCGGCGGCACCGTCATCACCGCCGACATGGGCTATGAGCTGAAGGAAGCTACCATGGATATGCTGGGTAAGGCCCGCCAGGTGAAGGTCTCCAAGGAGAACACCATCATTGTGGACGGCGCCGGCTCCTCCGAGGCCATCAAGAACCGCACCAACCAGATCCGCAGCCAGATCGAGACCACCACTTCCGACTACGACCGCGAGAAGCTCCAGGAGCGCCTGGCCAAGATGGCCGGCGGCGTGGCCATCATCCGTGTGGGCGCTGCCACCGAGGTGGAGATGAAGGAGAAGAAGCTCCGCATCGAGGACGCTCTGAACGCTACCCGCGCCGCTGTTGAGGAAGGCATCGTGGCCGGCGGCGGCACCGCTTATGTGAACGCCGTCTCCGCCGTGGAGAAGCTGCTGGACGAGACCGAGGGCGACGAAAAGACCGGCGTCCGCATCATCGCCAAGGCTCTGACCGAGCCCATGCGCCAGATCGCCACCAACGCCGGCATTGACGGCTCCGTGGTGCTGGAGAACGTGAAGAAGGCCGACAAGACCGGCTATGGCTTCGACGCCTACAACGAGACCTATGTGGACATGATCTCCGCCGGTATCGTGGATCCCACCAAGGTGACCCGTTCCGCTCTGGAGAACGCCGCTTCCATTGCTGCCACCCTGCTGACCACTGAGGCTCTGGTGGCCGACAAGAAGGAGCCCGCTCCCGCTGCTCCCGCTGCCCCCGACATGGGCGGTATGTACTAAGAAAGCAAGAAAATGTGCTGAATTTGCAGGGATCTCCTGAGTTGTTCAGACGAAATTTACACCAAATTTACACCAATTCAAAGCGCACAATCTGAGTGGAACTGGCCGACACCTGTTTTCAGACAGGTGTCGGCCAGTAGCATTACGTTGCGAATGAATGAGTTTATATGCACTGTTTTTGTGTTTATATTGGTTCTTCAGACCACACATCATCGGTTTTACGCATTAAGAACTCCTGTTGTTCGCTCTGATCGGCGGGGCGAATATTGGTGTGTCCACAATCTGGGCAGCGGTCTGGCATATCATGATTGTGCATATGGGTCGTGGCCACAAGCTGCCACAGCTTGCTTGTATGCGGCATCCGGCTCCCCAAAATCAAAATCCCTCCTCCAGAAGCGGATCATGGCCCTGGTCTGCCCATACGTCTCGCCATATACGAATGTACCTGTTGGCGTTATGAGGCCGTTGGCCTGTTTGTCAAGGTGCAGTAGGATGCCTTCCTGGAAGCTCATCGAGCCTTCATCTCATTCCCCGTTGTTTTGCCGTCCGATTGCCACAAAAAATCGCCCCTGAGCCTAATTGGGGCTCGGGGCGATTTTTACTGATTGAATATATCCAGATTAGAGAGCATATCATCCAGGTCCTTATCGCTGGGGCCATCGGTTTCTTCCTGCTGCCCCTGTTTGTTCTGGAGTTTAAGGCTATCTCGGAGTCTCTCAATAGATGCGTCAATCATGCTCTGGATCTGTGCCAGCTTCTGCTCATCTGTTGGTGTTGCGCGGACTGCAATCACGATCCTTGCACTCTCCGTCATTACCTCCGGGTGATGTCCTATGTACTCCCATACAGCCTGGATAATGAACTCACTTTTACGATTATTCAGCTTCTCCAGGAGATCTCCAACAGCAGCTTTTTCCGCTGAGTCTCTGCTCCATCCAAGGCAAAATCGGTATTTATCATCCTTCAGCAATGAACTCCCCTCCGTAGGCCTGCGGTGTCATCCGCCGCAGTTGCGCGGTGGCCAGCAATCCATACCCGATGGCGTTGGCCTTGGGGTCCGGCACAAAGTCTGCCTGTGCTACCAGAGGGGACTCCTCGATGAAGGTACGGAACAGAATGGAGCCTCCGCCGATAAAGATCGCGGGATTCGCACGGAGATCCACCTGGAGTTCACGGAGTTTGTCCAGAATACCGCAGGCATAGCTTCGCACCGTGGTGAAAATCATCTCCCGCACTTCCTGCGGCAGGATCGTGGCGCGCCCCTGGATGACATCCGCGATATGGTCATCCTCGATTTTCATGTCATACAGGGCGCTTACCCGTCCGATGATGTCATTGGACATGGGGATCACCCCCATCTCCAGGCTGCGGCAGAACTGCAGGTCAGGCGCCGCGTTGCGCAGCAGCATGACGTCAGTGGTAAAACCACCAATGTCAACGATGAAGGCACGCGGGATCTCCTTCAGCCGGCTTGCCTGCGGCACCACTGCGGCATAGGCCTGGGGATAGACCATCACATGGCGGATCACCAAACAGACTGGCGTGCCGTTGAACACGAAGTTTACCGTGCCGCGCTTGAAGTATTCCGCAAACCTCGTCCTCAGCGCATAGTGCTCCGGAGGCAGCCCTACGGCCAGATCCGTTTCCACCATGGGGCTGATGGCGTCTTGGCGCTGCAGTTCTTTTGCAATGGCAAAGAGAGTCAGTACAAAGTAGCGGTCGTCCTTGGTTTTATCCCGCATATAAGAAATGCGCTGGCCGGAAAGAGTCCAGTACTTTCCGCCGTACTCCAGCACATCCGTATCAACCGGCGGTCGGATGGGATAGTCAGCCAGTCCAGAAGGAAAGACGAAATTCGGGGTTTTCATGGCCGAGTTGCCGTGATCAACAGAAAACAGCATGAACGTTCACTCCTATTCTTGTTAGATATTTCATTACACAGGCAAAAATACGTTTTTGCAACCGAATACGCAAAAGCAGCGAGGTTTCCAGTGGAACACCCCGCTGCTTGCTGCTGTTACTTCGGAGTCATGCCTTTGTTCAGGCAGAATTCCCAGATGTAGTCATCCAGACCGTTGTGGTCCGGCACCCACAGATATGTGCCAAACGTGATATTCAGCTTGCCTAACCGCTCTATCAGCTTCTGATAGCTCACAACGCCCGCCTCAATGCGCTCGGCCATCCAGGGGCAGCCGCAGGCGGTGCAGCCAAATTTCTTGACATACTCGGTACAAAGTTTGCAGTCCACATCTTCCGGTGTGTATTTGAAAGTGTTGATATA